>NZ_JAAHHS010000328.1 GCF_010692395.1 Moorena sp. SIO3H5 | reverse complement strand
CGCGTTGTGCATGACGTCCGTTGCGGGTGCGTCCGCGTCCCACGGTGTGGTGTCAACCGCACGCGGGGTGCCCGCTGCAACGGGGTCGGATGTTGGAATCTCGCGCGTCTTGGTGTGCGTTGAGTCGGTCGCGTCGATCTTCACACGAACTGGCTCAGCTACAGCAATGGATTGTCACAGATAACTGTCCATTGGTGGCTATTTTGGGCATTACTGGTATTGGCAAAACTGCCTTGTCAGTGAAGCTAGTTGAACAGATTAAGGATCAGTTTGAGTATGTGATTTGGCGTACCCTCAACCATACTCCATCTGTTGAAGAACTTCTGAGTGACCTGATCCAATTCTTGTCCAACCATCAAGAAAACCCTTCATCAACAACTCTAAATAACCTGCTATCCCGACTAATGTATTACCTCAACCAGCATCGTTGTTTGATAGTGCTTGATGAAGTAGAAGCGATCCTGGATGCTGGTCAATCCTCTGGAATTTACAAAGAGGGCTACCAGGAGTATAGAAAATTACTGGAATGTATTGGGGGCAAACGCCATCAAAGCTGCTTGTTGTTGACCAGTCAAGAACCTCCCCAGGAAGTTAAGAAACTAGTAATCAGGGAAGGAAGAATTCGGGAATTCCAACTCAAAGGCTTGAAAAAGGAAGACGCTAAAGCACTCTTGTCAAAGGACGGTCTTTCTAAATCTTTGCATGGAGTGGGACAACTAATTGATAGCTACAAAGGTCATCCCTTAGCCTTAAAGATTGCGGTTAGGACAATCCAAAACTGCCATAATGGTAAAATTTCGGATTTTCTCAAAGGCTCATTATTTATTGGTGATGTTTTAATCAATATGTTCGACAAGCAATTTTCTCTATTATCAGATTTCGATCAAGAGCTAATGAACTATTTAGCCATGGCTACCGAGCCAGTTTCAACTCAATACTTGCTAGATCAATTTTATTCATATCCCAACAGAGCGAGTTCAAAAATAAAGACATCTATAAATAATTTGTTACAACGTTCACTTATTGAAAAAAAAAATCAGGATATGGGGGAAGTATTTTTTACTGTAGATCCTGTAATTAAAAAGTATCTTAACAAGCGTTTTTATGGGAGCTGATTGAATTAAGTCTGATTCATAAAAATATCTTAACAAGCGTTTTTATCAGGGTGGCTGATTTAAGTAATTATGATTCATATCGGACAAGAAATACACAATCGTTACCAAGTTATAAAAAAGTTAGGCAGCGGTAACTTTAGTCAAACCTTTGAAGTAGAAGATTGGCTTGATATTAACTCAAGTCAGTCAGGCAAAAGGAAAGTGCTGAAAGTTCTGAAATTAAGTTACTTTAGTGATTCAAATACGAGAGAAAAAGTCGTTGAGCTGTTTCAGCGAGAAGTAGAAGTTTTGAAGCAGCTCAATCATCCAGGAATTCCCCGAGTTGAGCCAGATAGCTACTTCCGTTTTGTAGCTAATAAAAATAACCAAGAGGACTTCTTACACTGCTTGGTGATGGAGAAGATTGATGGACTAACGTTGGAAGATTTGCTGGTTCAGACTAATCAAATAATTACTGAAGAGCAGGCAATTGACTGGCTAAAACAACTGATAGTAATACTTAATGAAATCCATCCCAAGTATTTACACAGGGATATTAAACCGGATAACATAATGATCAGACCCAATGGACAACTCGTATTAATTGACTTTGGCGCAGTTAAAGCACTAACCCAAAAATACATTATTCAACAACAAAGTACTTCGCAAAATACCAGTATTGGAACCCTAGGATATATGCCACCAGAGATCATTAATGAACAAGAAGCTTATCCACAATCTGATTTTTTTGCCTTAGGTCGTACCTTTGTGCGATTGCTCAGTGGTAAACACCCTAGTGATTTTCCAAAAGACTCCCAAACTGGAAAGTTAATCTGGCGAAATGAAGCAACACATATTTCGGAAATACTGTTGAATTTAATAGATTTTATAATGGAACCGTATTGGCAAAATCGGCCAAAAGATAACCAAACAATTATGTTATATCTAATTGATTATCTAATCAATAATAATCGAAATCATCATTATCGAAATATAAAGACACCAGAAAATAGACGGGTTAAGCATAGCAATTATAATTTTATTAATTCAGGATTAGGAATTTTTAGCCTTGTCCTCAACTTCGTTTTACTTGGTTTACTTAGTCAAGGAACCTATCTAACCCCTGGTGTAGTTTTGCTACTGTTTGTAGTCCTCAGTATCCTGTCCATCTCACTCGTATTTTCTTTAGAATTTCCTTTATTGATTAAAAGAGCATCCAAGCTGTTACTGTCTAGGAAACTATAGGAGTTTGCAACCCGCGCTAATTACAATATAATAAACAAGGGTATCATACCAAATCCTGTCCCATACCCCCCTTATCCGCATAGCCATAGATTCCTGGCATACAAAGATTTGGTGGATTTTTATAAAGGGGTTTTGACAAACGGATTTGGTATCCTATTACTTATTCAGATAATTTATACTAGAACAAGAGATCGATTTTAGCGGATCTTACGGAATTACTATGCAAAACTGTTAGTTAAAACAACTCAAAATATAGCTATTCATTGATGTTATACTTCAACCTTATAAACTAACGGTAAATAATTGACAAAATGGTTACCTAGCAATAATTTTCGACATCATATGAATAATTTACCATAACAGGTACGGAAAAGCCTTAAATAATCGGTCGATTGGCTTGCTGTTTAACAATTTCCCACAGATTTGCGCTGCGCTGACGGGAGCTTGCTAGCTGGTCATGGGAGGCTTTCAATTCTGCACGGTATATGCCCTCAAGGGTGCTGAGTTTAGTCTCATACAGTGTTTTTGCCTGACGTTCAATTTCAGCCTTGCTAGCATCTAGTGGCACCTCAATTCTAATCAAAAACGAACCACTGCTCTTCTTTTCGATAGCTTGGATTGATAGGTATTCCTCACCGTATTCTTCCCTGAGTTGTTGAAAGGAAAGCAAAAAAGCTTTCCAGTCAATACCATCACTGAATGTCAGGTCAACAGTTTCCAAGGCTTTCTGAAACAGACAAGTAAACTCTCCTGGCGCAAAGTTCTGAGTTTCATTCCTAGGGCGACGTTCAATGAATGTGTCTTGTGTATAGTCATATTTTAGATAAGCATACTCACAAATCACATGCTTCAGCTTCGTGCCCTGATTAATTTTCCAATCTTCCAGACAAGCTCCGGTAAAGATTACTTCAGTAAAATTACAGTCTAATGCTTGAGTCCTAATCAAGTAAGCTTCCCTCAGGTTAGCCTTGGTGAGGTTAGCTTCGCTCAAATCAGTCCCGCTCAGGTCAGCCCCACTCAGGTCAGTCTTGGTCAGGTCAGCTTTATGGAAGTTAGCTCCACTAAGGTCAGCTTTGCTCAGGTTAGCTAGGCTGAGGTCAGCTTTGCTCAGGTCAGCCCAACTGAGGTCTGCACCCCTGAGGTCAGCCTGACTCAGGTCCGCATTTCTAAACTCAGCTAGACTGGGGTTAGCACCACTAAGGTTAGCCCTGCCAAGGTAACACCCACAAAGGTCTGTTTTGCTGAGGTTAACTCTACTGAGGTTAGCCTTGTAGAGGTTAGCAGAGCGGAGCTTAGCTTTGCAAAGGTCAGACTTGTAGAGGTTAGTCTCAATTAAATTAGCGCCGCTAAGGTTAGCCTCGATCAGGTTAGCCTTGTAGAGGTTAGCAGAGCGGAGCTTAGCTTTGCAAAGGTTAGCCTGGTTAAGGTTAGCCTTGATCAGGTTAGATAAACAGAGGTTAGCCTCAAGGAGATTAGCCTCACTGAGGTTAGCCCCTCTTAGGTTAGTCACATTGAGGTCAGCTTTGATCAGGTTAACCCGCCTGAGATCAGCCCTACTGAGGTCAGCCCCTCTGAGGTTAGCCTCACTGAGATCAGGCTCTAGGTTAGGATTCTCCCTCCGCCACTGATTCCAGGCATCTATCCCTCGTTTGAGCACAGCCAAATGCTCTTTGTCTGCCATGATGCAATTCGATCCCAATATACAAAAAAACGCTCACAACAGAGCAGCGTCATGGTTCCTTCTGCTTGATCCTAGTCGTGTGGGCACTATCCAGTCCACAGGTATTAGGCTCTGAATATATTTGTCTACACGGATGCTATAGGCACCCTTATATCTAACACCATACCCAGTTATCCCCAATCCTTCCGGAAATTTTTTAGATGAACTACCACAACTTGCGATCGCGTTACTAAGGGCGGGAGTCCTAAGTAGCGCTTGCTTCTGAGCAAAGCGCGAGATCTACGTTATGGTGTTAGCTGATCTGACAAGTTTTTTTCCTGACAGCATTTCTGGTCTTTAAAATTTAATCATAATAACTAATTAATAATGTAACAATTATGCTGAATTATAGCATTTATAAAATAGGTGATGTACATAAGTTTTTGGTTTTCGTAAATAGGTAACTCAGAATAGGTAACTCAGAATAGGTAACTCAGAAAAAATACTGTGTACCTCATGAATATGAATAGCGCTATATATCAATAATTAGATATAGCATTTCTAAATAGATCATGAAAACGAATCCTGTGTCTTGAGGCAAAGCGCGAGTGGGGGTAACCCCCCGTATTAAAGCACTGCATCCCTTGATCATAAAATCAAAAACTCCTAGGATATCTTGACACTCTTCCGTGATCCGAAGTTCCCTGATCCGAAGTCTTGAGGCAAAGTGCGACTGGGGGAAACCCCGGTATTAAGGCGCTGCATTGCTTTTTATATCAATCCTAGGTTTACATCTAAACTAAAAATGCTATGGCACTATTGAAATAGTTTTTTTACTGTTGATAAAAAAAAAGCTGGACTAAATCTTACTGAAACAGTATAGCCTGATTACCGCTGGGTTTGTTGATAAAGTCTCTGTTTCTAGACTCTAGAAGAGCGCAAAGTATAAAGAAGGATTATAATTCAACTACTAATCACCAAGATTTTCTGATGGCTGATATCACACTAGGGGATTTAATCACATTGATTTTCCGAGAGATCACTGACACATTGGAAGAAACAAGTGATCGGGGTAGTGATCGGGGTGCTGAACCATTGAAGTTACAGGTCACTGATGTGGATGTTGAGATTCCTGCCCATCTACGCCTGCAAACTGACCCCCAGTCTTTACCAGAAAAGTCAAGTAGAGTGATAGTGACAATGCCATCAGCTCGTGAAACAGAACCAGTTGGTAGTAATGGTCGTATCCGAATCACTATCACTACTGAAGACAAAAGGTAAAGGATAAACTATTCCATGTATAGTAGTTCTCAATTGGGTGAGGTCCCCCGCCCTTGGGGTTAATGGAACTAGCGAGTAGGGAAGTCAGAAGAGGGAACTTCGGATCGATGAGTAATGATGAGTCCGTAACAGAGGATAACCAAGAATGGCAGTTGGCAGAATTGGTGGATGCGATCGCATCGGAAATTGACTATGCGGAAGATACTCTCTCCCTCAAATCCTATGCTCGTGGTAAGTCTTTGGCTATCAAACAGCTAAACCTGGATTTGGAAGTAACAGTGCGTCGTGGTCAAGATGGAGAAATTTGGTTTCGGACGGTTGTTGATCCCAAGGAAAATGGCGCTACTGTTCTCAAATTGGATTTTACCCAAGTAGTACAGAGTCAGTTGCATGGGGTACGTAAGGCTCTAGACCGACCAGTAGATAACCGTCCTCTGGCTACGTTACCAGATATTACTGACACTGATATCAAACAACTAAATGCGATCGCTATTTACTCCGTTGATGACCTAGAGCGCTACACCCAAACCCCAGCAATGATCGCCGAAGTTAGCCGTAAAACTGATCTTCGCGAAGCACGGATTAGGATGTGGCGACAACTCCCATTTTTGACTGAAGTGAAACCAGCCAAATCACCGCCAGGGAGTAGTGTGGTGATTGAAGGGGGTAATTTCGGTTCTGTGCCTTCACCCGATGCTGTAGTTTTGTTTCAGGGTCAGCCAGCTCAAATCATCACTTGGAGTGAGTCCCGCCTGAGTGTGATTATGCCCCAAGTCAGGGGTATTGGTGTCCTATTTGCTGTGATTGATGGTCAAACTACCAATACTCTTCCTTGGGAAGCCACTACTATTGATTTATTGGTACGTGACATTATCCTAAATCCCCCATTACCAGTAGCAGGGGATTTAATTACATTAGAAGCAGATCTAATTAATCAAGGAAGTAGCCCAAGCGGTTCTTTCCAAGTTGAGTGGACTATCAACAATCTATCTGACCTTAGTCCCCATGGCACCTTACAACCGAATAAGCGATCGCAAGACAGCAGCATTCGTCATCAACTTAGGTTCAAAGCTGGTTTCCATATGATCCGCTTCACGGCTGATCCACAACAACAACTCCCCGATATCAACCCAAGCCACAACACCTTTACCAAAAAGATTTGGGTCAGATCCCGCCAAGAGCTTACCATTGCTGATTTTCGTCCGATTAAGACCCTTGACCCTTTGCTTAACCCAACCCTAGGACCAGCGGATGTATTGAGTCTGGTGTTCCGGGGTTTATGTCGTTTTAATTCCTTACGTGGGTTGCTGGTTCCCGATCTTGCGGTCAAGTGGAAGCTAGAAACTGTAGACAAAATCACTAAAATCCTTTATTTCCAGCTTCATGACAACCTACGTTTCCACGATGGCACCCCTTTAACGGTTGCTGATGTTGAGTTCACTTATCAGGTACTGCGGAAAATTGACTCACCCTGGCGCAAACTGGTTTTGACAAGCATCAGGGATATCAAAGTGGTAGATCAAAAAACCATTGCGTTTACATTACAGTCTGCCCCCCAAAGGTTACCCTCGCAATCCCATCGCCTCAGGGAAATTGATTCAATTGAGCCTAGGGATTCCCATCCCTTAGCAATCGACCCACCCCCGGTAACCAAACCTCCTATTGATCCCCAACTTTTAACCTTGGGAATTGTACCGCGCCATAGTTATGGTACAGAACGCTTTGGGATAAAGCCGATTGGGAGTGGACCATTCCAAGTTGAGACCTTCGATCCTACTGGCATCCAGTTGAGTGCTTTTCCAGACTATTGGCAAGGCACACCACGATTTGATCAAATTGTCATTCCCGTCATCTGTGATCACAACCAGCTGCTCGATATGGTGCTAAGCCATAAGGTCACTGCAGCAGTAATACCCTACTCAAAAGACCTGGCCAAGACCTTGAGGGAAAACAAAGAATTGACTGTCGTGCCTCTTACCCAATCTCAGGCACAGTTACTACAAGTACAATCGACTAGGATTCAGGAGCGGATGCCCAACCGTTTCAATACAAATTGGAATGCTCATCTGTGGTATAGCACTTCTGAATCGGGTGAGGTACAAAGTTTTGGGTTGGAGGGAGTCGGGAGTCGGGAGCGGTGCGACCCGTGGCGAATTTAATTACGGGTCAAGCGCACCGAGGGAGTAGCTATACAGGGGCACAGACAAGGAAACAGGCCAAGTGTACCGGATTTCACTTTAAAATTTGTTAATCTGTTGAGGTGCAAGATCTGAGTAAAAAACGATCCGAGTCTCCAAGAGCTGTATTATTTTGAATGTTGCAAAACCCTTGAGCTTATTTTGATGGGAATGCCATGACTAACTTGCCTGAGCCTCTGCCACCCAATCAGCCTGAACATAGTAACAACGGTACCGCCAATAACTCAGGCAATGGTCATTCACCACCATCTCCTCCCCAAACTCAAGAGGAGCAACATTTATCTACCCTGCCGTTGTTAAACCTCCCTAATAAACCAACGATTGGATCGGTTACTCCTGCTAATCGCTCCGTAAGCGCAATTATTCTCACTGCGATCGCTATCATGATTTTTGGGGTAGTGATTGATAACCTCTGGATTGGGATATCCGGAGCTACTGTGGCGCTGTTGGTTTCATTGCCAGTAATTTTACCGGTTCTCAAACAATGGCTTATTGATTTGTTGCCACCACCACAAAGAATCAAAGTTATTGCCTCGATCGGAGTGGTAGCAGCAATAAGTGGCTTACTGAACTTTGTTGGTGTTTACCAAAACATCAGCAATTGGTTAGTTCAGATTAAATGGGATGAATTTGGGTCATGGGCTGAATGGGTAGGTGCTTTGGGACAGATTTTGATTGCCGTCCTAGCAGTATTCATTGCTTGGCGACAATATGTCATTTCCAAAGACCTGACCATCCAGCAAAATATGATTACCCAGCAGCAAACCATTGATGCTTACTTTCAGGGAGTTTCAGATTTAGCCTTAGATGATCAGGGATTGCTAGAAGATTGGCCCCAGGAGAGGGCATTTTGCGAAGGAAGAACCGCTGCTATTCTCAGTAGTGTGGATGCCCATGGGAAAGCTAAAGTGCTCAGATTTTTGTCCCAAGCCCGTTTACTGACTCCCCTCAGACGGGATAATCATTTAGGACGCCCCATGTTGGATGGCTATGGAGGATACCAAGAAGACCGAATTTATGGTATAAGGGTGATTGACCTGAATGTAATGTTAGCTGGATCAGACCTGAGTTATACAGATTTGCGTTGGACAGAACTCGGCGAAGCTAATATGGTCAGAGCGAATCTCAGCTTCTGTGACTTAGTGCAAGCGAATCTATCCCGCACTGTTTTATATGAAGCCAACCTCACTGGTGCTGACCTCAAGGGAGTCCGCCTATTTTATGGTTCAGTAGAAACTGCCAGTCCCCGCAGTCGTACCCATCCCCCTGACTATCGCACTGGAGCTTACACTGGTGCAGTAGTGGAAAATGTTAACTTCACTGGTATCCAGCGGATGGATGAAAAGCAGCACTACTACTGCTGA
>NZ_JAAHHS010000327.1 GCF_010692395.1 Moorena sp. SIO3H5 | reverse complement strand
TTGGACTCGGTCATGGAGAAATTTAAAATTGAGAATGACCAGTTGAGACTCGATAATTTCTTGATCACTAGTTTTCAGCTCAGATGTTGGCAACACGAATCCTTCTTGAATAGCACTCAGTAAATCCCTAAAGGTATCTGTTAAGGACTTTTCATAGACAATTGACAGAGTAGTGAGGTTAAAATAATTACCGACACAAGCCGCTAGTTGCAACACTTTCTGGGTAGTAACTGGTAGTTTTTTGAGCTTGCTGACCATCAACTCGACCACATTATCAGTAATCCCTACTGCCTCAATTTCATAAATATCCCACTGCCATTGAGCTTGATGTCCATCTTGAGGAGCCTTAAACCTTAGTAGGTTTTCGGTGTAAAGTGTTTGGAGAAAATGCTTGACAAAGAAAGGATTACCAGCGGTTTTATTCACCACTAATTTGGCTAATGGTATCACTGACTCTCCCTGAGCTTGTAAGGTATCAGCAATTAGTTGATTTATCTGGTTTTCTTGTAAAGGAGCTAAGGTAATTTGCTCCAAGGTAGCGCCCAATTCCTCCAGCTTATCTAGGGTTAGCATCAACGGATGAGTGGCGTTGACTTCGTTATCCCGATAAGCACCAATTAACAATAAGTACTCGGTTTCTTCATTAGTCATGATTAGCTCAATCAACTTCAGTGTAGCGGTATCTGCCCACTGAAGATCATCAAGGAAAATGACTAGGGGGTGCTCTTCAGAACAAAAGAGTTTGATGAAGTTATGGAAAACTAAATTAAAGCGGTTTTGAGTCTCAATAGGGGGAAGAGTTGCTACGGTGGGCTGTTTACCAATAATTAGTTCTACTTCAGGAATCACATCGATGATCACCTGTCCATTCGGATTTAGTACTGCTAGGAGTTTTTCTCGCCACTGGTTCAGTTGCTCTTCTGGTTCACTCAGCAGTTGTTGCACTAAACTAGAGAAGGCACTGACAATAGCAGAGTAGGGGATATTGCGCTGAAATTGGTCAAATTTTCCAGAAATAAAGTATCCTCGTTGCCTAGTGACCGGTTTGTAAATTTCCCGTACCAATGCTGATTTACCAATGCCAGAATAACCACTGACTAGCATCATTTCAGTTCGAGACCGGGCATTGCTTAAATTTTGGACTGGTGTGGAGCTGAAGTTAGATTTTCGATGTTCATAGGCTTTGCTAGTTGCGATCGCAGCAACTCGCTCAAAGGCAGCTAGCAGCATCTGGACTTCTTGCTCTCTACCATAGAGTTTCTGGGGAATGTGAAAGGTTTCTGAAATGTCTTGAGTACCTAGGGGAAATGGTGGGATTTTGCCAGTGGTCTGTAACTGCTTCAAGCATTCTTCTAAATCTGCTTTAATGCCCCACGCACTTTGATAACGCTCCTCAGCGGTTTTTGCCATTAATTTTAGGACAATATCTGACAAGAGTTGAGGAATCTGTGGACAGGTTAAGGTTAAGCTCTGTTGTTGATGGGGAGGGATAGGTTGTTTGGCAAGATGACAATGGACTAACTCCATCGGCTCAGTAGTCTCAAAGGGGAGTTTGCCAGTGAGTAATTCATAGAAGGTAACCCCAAGGGAGTAGAAATCTGTACGGTAATCTAGGCAACGGTTCATTCTCCCGGTCTGCTCTGGGGAAATATAGGCTAATGTTCCTTCTAGAACATGGGGATTTTTTAAGGTGGGAGTTTCCCGTAGTAACTGGGTAGAAATGCCAAAGTCGATAATTTTGATTTCCTCGGTATCTGGATTATAAATGATATTACTGGGATTAATATCTTTATGAATAATATCCACCCCATGAATCGCCCCTAAGCTATCGGTGATTTGGATAGCTAATCTTAAAAATTCCTCTAGGGTAAACTGGCATTTACTTAGCCAATTAGTTAAGGAGTCTCCGCCAAAGTCTTCGAAGATAATAATCAGCGTACTCTGATACTTTAGCAACTCATAGGCTTTGATAACTCCGGCAAAATTTAGAGAGTGACTGAGTTGATATTCTTGTTTATATCTGGTCAACTCTGATTCGGTGGGATAATCTTGTTTGAGGACTTTGATAATCACCGATTGATTGTCGTTATCTCTGATACCTCGATAAACGATTGAATTAGAACTTTCGTAAATTTTAGTGTTAACTTGATAGCCGTTTATAGTAATCATAATATACCAAAGGGAACAGGGAACAGGGAACAGGGAACAGGGAATCGGGAATCGGGAATCGGGAATCGGGAATCGGGAATCGGGAATCGGGAATCGGGAATTGGGAATCGGGAACAGTAGTAAATCTATCAGATTATTTTTTTATCAATCAAAAAATTATTTTATGATATATTTATAAACGCTATAATCATTATTATTGTTAATAAATAATTTTTCTACAGCTTAACTCCCTTAACTTTGGTTTTGCAACAAGATATAGCCTTTTTTTATAGCTATGAACTACACAGGATTTTTTCACTCTTGCCTCTTGCCTCTTGCCTCTTGCCTCTTGCCTCTTACCTCTTGCCTCTTGCCTCTTGCCTCTTACCTCTTGCCTCTTGCCTCTTGCCTCTTGCCTACTCCCATTAATCGATTAACTTTCTTCCATCTCTAGATACTTTTCTACTAAAGCTAAAATCTTTTGATCCTGGAATCCTTCGGCTAAATCTTTGAGTTTCTTAGCAAAGGGTATATATTTTGTATCCAGTTCTTGGAGATAGGTGGCTCGTTGGCGAATCTTTCTCATACTCCCGAGCATGGCTAATTCGTAGAGCACTTCTATTTCTGCTGGTGGCGGAATCACTAACGGTTGCTCTAAACTAGCTGGTGCTATGGTCTGTTGGGAGTCTTCTTCATAAATCCACTCCAGTTGTAAATACTCTCCCAATAATTTCAGCAACTGTTGCTCATCTACGGGTTTGGACAAAAAGCCTTGACAGCCGACAAGCTTACTTTTCTCTTGGTCTGTGTCTAAGACGTTAGCGGAAACCACAATAATTGGGATATCCTGCATTTGAGGTAGGTTTCTCAATTCTGCGATCGCTTCAAAGCCAGTTTTGACAGGCATGACTAAGTCGGTCAAAATCAAGTCAGGCTGCAGCTGTTGAGCTAGTTCGATTTCCTGCTGGCCATTTTCTGCCATCACTATTTCAAAGCCCAACGGCTCTAGCATGTTCTGCAACACAGCCCGATTTGCTGCAAAGTCTTCCGCTATTAATACCTTGCGCCGACAGCCAATATAACCAACAATTTGCCCGAGACTCTGTTGCTGCTGTGGTTGGTATGTTTCTACCAGTGGGAAGGTAACATCAAACCAGAAGGTAGAGCCATAACCAAATTCGCTTGTGACTTGCAACTTTCCTCCCATTAGCTCTACCAACTGCTTGGTGATGGCTAAACCTAAACCAGTGCCAGCAGCACGCCTTTGGGTATCTCCCACTTGTTCAAAGGGTTGGAAAATTTTCTGTAACTGTTCTTCGGTCATACCAACACCGGTATCAATAACTTGAAAACGAAGCGATGCAGCGAGGTAGCGCGGTCTTGGGGGTTCCCCCCATGAGCGACTACCGGTGCGGTCTTGGGGGTTTCCCCCACTCGCTATTGCATCAAGAAGTGTTGTCTTTTGTAGTTGGTCGAGACTAATCACCTTAACGTTTAATGTTACTTGACCACTGTCAGTAAATTTAACCGCATTACCTAATAAATTCAGCAGTACCTGTCGCAGTCGTTTCTCGTCAGCTTTAATGCCATGAGGTAAGTTATCCTCAGGGTTATATTGGAATACAATATCTTTTTCTAATGCTCTCATCCGGATAATCCCGACCACACTTTCGATGAAACTTTGGAGGTGTAAATCCCTGGGGTAGAGTTCCATTTTGCGAGCTTCAATTTTAGATAGGTCTAAAATATCGTTGATCAGAGTCAACAAATGGTTACCGCTTTGCTCAATAATCGTTAAACCATCAATTTCCCTGGTGCCGAGGTCTCGGTTCCGCTTCAGGATTTGAGCATAGCCAAGAATGCCATTAAGAGGAGTACGCAATTCATGGCTCATATTGGAGAGGAAATCGCTTTTAGCTTGGTTAGCAGCATCGGCTTTTTGTTTAGCAGCTTTCAGTTGTTGATTAGACTCCGCTAGTTGAACGGTGCGTTCTTCTACTTTTTGTTCTAGGGTATGGGAATAATCTTCTAATTGGCCATATAACAGGGAGTTTTCGATAGAAATTGCGGCTTGGGATGTGAGCAGATTTAACACTTCTAATCGGTCTGGTGTAAAGGCTCCAGTGGTGAGATTATTTTCTAGATAAAGTAAGCCAATTAGTTGACCTTGATTGATGATGGGAGTACACATCAGACTCCGGGGTTGCTGATGGAGAAAATAGGGGTCAGCAGCTAAGATAGTCTCAACAGTAATATCATTAATAACTAAGGTTTCCGATTTCCGCTTAACATAATTGATCGCACTTTGGGGAATATCTGGGCTTTCTTCTACTGGCATAGATTCCACTAAAGCGAGTTGATTAGCGGTTTTCATAGCCTCGATCACTAACTGGTCACCTTTGACCAAAATTAGAGCACATTTGTCAGCTCCAGCATTCTCCATCACCACTTGCATCAACGTCGAGAGCAACTTATCTAGCTGGATTTCCCCAGATAGAGCCTGGGATGCTTTGATAACCGTAGCCAAATCCAAAGCAGTGGAAGCCTTGGTAGTGCTGCTATTAACCCCTTGAGTGGTGAGGTGGGTGATCGTCTCTGCTGTGCTGATATTGATAGTTTTCTGGGTAAGAATGGAATCTAAAAATTGGGGATAGCGAATTTCCAAATCCTCCACCTTACCTTTTGCGCCCCAGTGACTATAGCCATAGTAGGCACGAGTCAGATAGGCTTGGGCAATCGTTTCTTTACCCCACTCTAAATAGAATTTAGCCGCCAATTCATTAGCCAGGGCTTCTTCTTGGATGTATTGGTTTTCCTTTGCTCCAGCAATGGCGCGGTCATAATACTCTATGGCTTCCAGCTTTTGACCCAAAACACGATAGCGCTCGGCTTCGACTAAATAAAATTTGTGCAAATAATTCATCGGGGCATGGTCTGCCCATGTTTTAATCTTGTCTTGATTGTGGGCGATTTTATCTAAACTTTGTTGTTGTTGAGTGTGATTTTGTTGAGGATAGAGAGCTAAGCGAGTCAGAGAATCGTACCAATAGAAAAGCGAAAAAACGAAAAGGCCTGCTACTCCATCTAAATAATTTTCGGTAATGGTGGCTTGTTGCCAAGCTTGCGGATAATCCTGAAATAGATAACACAGAAATAATTTATTTAGGTGTAGGGTGTAAAGTGCCCTGACGTTATTGAACTTCTTGTGGAGTGGGAGCATGAGGAGTTCGTCGTAGACTTCACCCCTTAAACAGCAAGAATTTTCAGCTTGTCCTAGTAAGTTTAAGACCCCTTGCCAGGTCATGGCACTAAGCTGATGTGGGATATCTTGCTTGAGTTGATCAATCCCTTGATGATATTTCGCACAGCTCTGGTCAAGCTCAGCTAGCTGCTTGCCGAGCCAAAAAGAATGTTCTAAATACATATACGCACAAAAGGCAGAGTCGTCAAAATCTCCAGTTTCTAGCCCTAAAGAGTAAGCTTCTATCAAAGGGGTTAATGTTTCTTTCAGATGCACTTTCCAGGGCTTTATGGTGATATTGACCACAAACAGTACTGTACATTTAAGCTGTTTTTCATTGAACCGTCCTAATAACCCCAGAGCCAGTTGACCGAAGCGATAGTTGCCATCGATATCTCCACAGAAGTGCCAGAGCAGGATGCCGTAATGTGTATAGCACACAACAGACACAGGACAATTGCCATTTTGCAGGGAGAGATTGACCTGTTTCAAAACCATTAACGGAAACAGTACAGGTATGGTCAGATAAGCAATTTTTCCGAGTCGCGAGAGGATAGTCATCGCCGCTAGTTTTTCCGGTGCGGTCATCACCGGCAAATCAATTAAGTTCTCAATCTCTTTACCCTCTAAAGCTGACTGTGTTTGGTTTAGTGCCAGCTCAATATCCTCTGGACTGGGCTGTTGGGGGAGTTCTATGCCCAATAGGTTCAGCACTTGCAGCCCGGTGGTAATGGCTTGCTCACCCTGGTTTTGGGCTTTATAGGCGTCAATCGAGACTTCATAGGCGGTGATTTTGTCCAGTAGTGTTTTCCCTTGTGCCAAAACTACCATTACCAGTTGCTCCATCTGCTCAAAGTCGGTATTGAGGTATGCGGCCTCGGCGGCAGCTTGATATAGGGCTAGGGTTAGATCATACTGACGTTGCCAGCTATTTTCCCCTAGCAATTCCAAACCTACGGTTAAATAGTTAAAAGCCGCCCCATAGGCCGTGGCCGCCTTGGCTTTTTCTCCAGCAATACGATTTAATTGAGCTAATTCATCTCGCTGTGCAAGATCTGTAATTAACTCCACACCATAATTCAACTGATTGACAATATCAAAAATCTTTTCTTCTCGTTCTGCTATCGGGATATTTTTCAACAGCAGTTGCCCAATACTCAGGTGGGTTAACTGTTTCTGGTCTTCCGGAATCAGAAAATAAGCCGCTTGCTGGACTCGGTCATGTAAAAACTTGTAACTTGGGGATTGGTTTTCGCGTAGCGTGGGCGTAGCCCATAGGGGGATTGAGCTTTGGGAGAATTTTTCTAATGTGCTCGATGGTGAATTACTATTAACGGTAAAGAATTTGTAAATTTCAGTAGTGGGTAACACCAACCCTTCTTGCAGAGATTTCCATAAAGAAACCGCTGTCTCGGTTGGAGATTGATCATGGATAATCGCCAGGGTATCTAAATCAAATTGGTGGCCAATACAAGCCGCTAGTTTTAAAACATCCTGAGTTTCTTTTGGCAACTTCTGTAACTGCAGTGCCATAAATTCAACCACGTCATCCGTCAGAGCCAAGCGTCTAATTTCAGCGATATCACACTGCCAATACCCTTGCTCAAAATTAAAGCTGATTAATCGGTCGTGATGGAGAGATTTCAGGAATTGGGTCGCAAAAAACGGATTTCCTTTAGTTTTCTGAGCCACTAGTTCGGTGAGGGGTTCCGCCAGTTCTATCCCACAAGTCAGGGTATCCGCAATCAGATGGTTTAAGTCGGATTTGCTGAGGGGTTCAAGGGTAATGGTATTGAGTGAGACACCAAGGTTGGCCATCTCGGACAAGGTGAGCATCAACGGATGACTAGAATTTACCTCATTATCTCGATAAGCACCAATTAGCAGTAGATAAGACGTATTAGTTTCTGCCATTAACAATTGCAGCAACTTCAGAGAAGCCGAATCTGCCCACTGCAAGTCATCGAGGAAAATCACTAGGGGATGTTCCTTGGTGCTGAACACTTGGATAAATTTACTAAAGAGCAAATTAAACCGATTTTGAGCTGCCGTACCAGAAAGTTCGTCAGCCGGAGGCTGTTTACCGATAATCCTTTCTAATTCTGGAATCACATCCACCAGCACTTGACCATTCTCACCCACAGCAGACAGAATTTGTGCTTTCCACTGTTGCAGTTGGCTATCGGTTTCGGTGAGTAATTGCTCCATCAAATCCCGGAGTGCTTGGACTATGGCACTAAAGGGAATATTGCGCTGGAACTGGTCAAACTTACCTTGGATGAAGTAACCCCTCTGCCGCACAATCGGTTTTTGGACTTCATTGACCACAGCGGTTTTACCAATCCCGGAAAAGCCCGCGACCAGAATCATTTCTGTTGTTCCTTGAGTGACTCGCTCAAAGGCAGCGAGTAAGGTATCGACTTCGGCTTGACGCCCGTAGAGTTTTTCCGGAATTACGAAGCGATCGCAAATATCTCGACTAGCCAACTTAATGTCAGCGATCGCGCCCAATCTGTCCCAATGTTCCGCACACTGTTCTAAGTCATACTTAAGCCCCAAAGCACTCTGATAGCGGTCTTCAGCATTTTTTGCCATCAGTTTACTGATAATTGCCGACAGCAGTGGGGGAATAGCTGGATTACGCTGGTGTGGAGGTAATGGTTGTTTAGCAATATGACAGTGAACCAACTCCATCGGGTCAGTAGTGCTAAAGGGTAACTCTGTGGTGAGCAACTTGTAGAAGCTTACCCCAGTCGAATAAAAGTCACTGCGGTAGTCAATGCCCCGATTCATCCGTCCAGTTTGTTCCGGAGACAGGTAAGCCAGGGTACCTTCGAGGCAGTTAGGACTAGTCAGGATTTGGCTTTCTTTCGGCAGTAGGGAGGCAATACTGAAGTCAATCAGTTTGACTTGACTGGTGCTGGGATTAATCAGGATATTCCTAGGCTTGATGTCTTTATGGATGACTCGGTGGCGATAGAGTTCATCGAGAATGGAAGCGATTTGAATGGCGATGTGGAGAAATTCCTGAAGTGACTGCTCAGTGAGCATACTCGGTTCTTGATCCAAGCTATCAGTGGTATACTCTTCGATGGAGATGCCACCAAAGTCTTCCATCACCAATACCAAGGTATTTTGGTAAGACTCCAAGCTATAGATTTTGATAATGCCGGGATGGTCAAGATTTTTGGCAATGGTGTACTGATTGCGGAACTGGACAAGTTCCTGGAAGCTGGGATAGGAATTATTGAGGAATTTGAGTACTACTGGTGTTTCGTCTGAGTTCCTAGTGCCACGATAAACTACAGTTCTCGACCCATGGTAGACCAGGTCAGTGATGCAATAGCCTTTAATCTTGGGAGGAGTTGTGTTCATGGGTGACATACCTAGGTGAGGGGATACGGCCTCAGCGACCAATTAAAAAGGACTCACTTTATAGATTTCCCCTTTCCTCCAGACTAGA
>NZ_JAAHHS010000326.1 GCF_010692395.1 Moorena sp. SIO3H5 | reverse complement strand
TCAGTGCGACGGGTCAACTCAGTTAATAAATTGCTTAAAAAATCCGCATAGCGGACAAATTCTCGGTCTAATTCACTCCAATCTAATTTCTCCAATTCCGTGAGAGTTCGCCCTCGCAGCTTACTATTCAAAAAGTTAGATAATATTTTTAACTCCCGCTCCACAATCGACTCATCAACGGTATTATCATCCTCTGAGTGGGGCAGATTCATCAATACCGACTGAGTTTCATAACTATCGGTAACTATAATCAACATCACCTGCCCTAGCTCTAGGTGCATCAACTGTAGATGGCGGAGGCGAGTAGTGCGATTGTCAGGGAAAGTAATTAAAGCAATATATCCACTGACCGTTGCCAGAATTTGAGCAGCATCCCTTAGCAATACCTCAAACTTAGCTTCCTCCCAGTTCAACTTGTCTGCCAGTAAATTTTCAACATACTGACTCAAGGTTTCTGACGGTTGAATCAGCTGGTCAACATAGGTTCGATAACCTGAATCAGAAGGAACCCTACCTGCAGAGGTATGGGGTTGATATAGTAGTCCAACTTTTTCCAACATACTCATGCAAGAGCGAATCGTCGCTGGACTCACACTCAGGTCATATTCTTGGACCAAGGCTTTAGAACCAACCGGTTCCGCCGTGGCAATATAGTGACGAATAGTCGCCCAGAGAATATGTTGTTGCCGACTTGTTAAACTTAGTTGTTGGCGAGACATTTTGAACCAAAGCTGAACTTCATTTTAAAGGGAAAAAAGTCTAGATTAGAGGGAGGAGTTACCATTAAGGTGATCAAACATACTAATAATGGAATGTTGCCTAAAAGCTGGGTTTAGTTAAGCCTGCTTTAGTCCAAAACAGTAGGGCTGATAATTAGATATCCCAATCAATCACCAAAAATCAGGGTTGGTTTTGGTGAAAGTTGGAAGTATCTGGGATTTATCCATAGCTATGGCAGCTTCTGCTCACCCAAGTATTAAGTTGGTTATTAATACATTTTATCTAAAAATATTTGCTGTAAGAACATTTGTTCTAAGATAGCAGAATCTACTCATAGCCGTAGTTAGCAGTGACCTGCAATTAGTAACGAGGAATGCTATGATCAACTATGATTGAGTATGCGTCAATACCCCCAGCTACATTCTTGACATTCGTGAACCCCTGACTGATTAACCACTGACACATCTGAGCCGAGCGCATACCATGATGGCACATAACCATGGTTTCGGCTGTGGGATCAAAGCGAGTAGAGATTTCCCCAGACCACTGAGCAAATTCACTCAAAGGCAGAATTTCAAACCCTTCTATAGAAGCGATCGCAACTTCTTGCCGTTCTCGGACATCAATAAGCTGTAACTGCTCCGGGGAATCTGCCATCTGCCTTGCCAGTTGTTCAACACTGATTTCAACAAGAGGTTGATCAAACGATTGAGCGACCATAGGACGGAAATAGCTGTAACGCGCTTGTTTTCTTAGTTTTGACCTTTATTCTATACCAAAGGGAACAGGGAACAGGGAACAGGGAACAGGGAACAGGGAACAGGGAGTAGGGAGCAGGGAGCAGGGAGCAGGGAGCAGGGAATAGGGAATAGGGAAAAAATAATGTATATCTCATGAGTCCTATAAACGCTATAGTTAGAGATTTTACAGAATTGAAAGTTTTGGCATTTGTCCATCTAAGTATTCAGGTATTGGCTGATAGCTGATAGCTGATAGCTGATAGCTAATTGCTAAAGAATAAATTAACGACAAAGGTATCAATTAATAATCAATGTGGCAGATAGCATAGTGTCACAGGTGTTCCTATTGAACAACAGAGGTTTACAGGAAAATATAAGTAAGTACTGTAATTGTTTAGAGTTGACTCGTACTCAAATAGGGAGGAAATAGTAACAACTAGTCTTAGGAGGGTTTTGCAATGGTGCGACAAGGTGTTAGAGGAGTCATAGCTTTAATAGTAGCCCTCTGTTCTATGCCCGTTTTATCCCAGACAGCGAATTTTGCTTCTTTAAACTTATCACCTGGTTTTTCCCCAAGTCAGGGACAAGTCAGTGGTCATACCGGTGGTGCTTACTCGTTGTCATCGATTGCAAATAGCGATCGCAACAATGATCCCTGTATCGGTTTTGGAGACCCTACTCCAGATCACCTGATGGTTTTGGAAGCAAATTTTTCCAGTTTAACTATAGGGGTCAACACAGGGGGAAACGATACTACTTTACTAATTCAGTTTCCCAACAATCAGATCCTTTGTGGGGATGATACAGGTTCTAAAAAAGATGCCAGCATAACCGCACAAAATTGGCCAGCTGGCACATACCAAATCTGGGTCGGTGCCTTTGAGGGAGGACAACGGTGGGATTACACCCTGACCGCTCAAGAGTAACCAGCAACAGATGCGGAACTTTCATCAGGGGGTTTCTTCAACTCGCTATTACATCAAGACACGGTAAACTAGTTAGTAATTTGTTCAAGCATTAATTATGGTGACCCCTAGTGCTATCTGCCCTGATTGCTGACTTCCGTATTATCTTTGAGCGTGACCCAGCTGCTCGGAACTGGCTGGAGGTTTTGTTCTGCTACCCCGGTCTACAGGCTCTGCTGTTCCATCGCTGTTGTCACTGGTTACATGTGATTGGGATTCCATTAATTCCTCGACTGCTCAGTCAGTTATCCCGATTTGTTACAGGTATTGAAATTCATCCGGGTGCCACAATTGGTCATGGTGTCTTTATCGACCACGGTATGGGTGTGGTGATTGGAGAAACCGCCATTGTGGGAGACTACTGTCTAATCTATCAAGGTGTTACCCTAGGCGGTACTGGCAAGGAAAGTGGCAAGCGCCACCCTACTCTAGGAGAAAATGCGGTGGTGGGAGCTGGTGCTAAGGTACTAGGGAATATCCAAATTGGTAATAATGTCCGCATTGGTGCTGGCTCAGTGGTCTTGCGAGAAGTTCCTTCCGATTGTACTGTGGTCGGTATACCAGGTCGGATTGTCTATCGTTCCGGTGTGCGAGTCAATCCCCTTGAACATGGTAGCTTGCCTGACTCAGAAGCCAAGGTAATTCGAGCGTTAGTAGACCGGATTGAGTCTCTAGAACAACAGCTACAAGAATTAGCTCAGCAAAGATCTTCAATGGCATCAATGATATCTGATCACTCTTCAACACTTGATGCTCCAGAGAAGGGGGCTAATGCCCCATGTTGTGATATCAAGGATAAAGAAATTCGGCAGTTTTTGGATAGTTATGGGATTTGATCTAGTAGTTGAATGTTAGCAGGTTAAAGGTTGAAGGTTGTCCCTGCCGTTCCCCACAGAAAAACTTGGTGTGACCCCGAAGCTAAGGATTAACAGCTTTTTGAAACCACTCGCCAGAACTGTCTTGGTAGTAAAGCCATCGGTTTTGGGGGAAACCCTGCAACGCTAGGTGATCCACCTTGACTGGTTCGAGCAATAATAGGCAAAAATTTGGCAAAGGCTGATCTAGGGCAGGTGGTGGTGGGGAAAAGGCTTGTGGATCTGCTACTCTAGCAACACCAGGATCAGGCCAAGCAAATTGTAAACGAGCTGCATCGGAAAGATTTTGCCAAGTCTGTTGGCGGACTTGTTTAAGTCCTTCGTCGGGATAATCAGCAGTGATCAGGGTCAACTGGCCTGCTAAACGAAATTGTTCGCGAGTGTTGGGAAAGTACCAACAAACTTCTCCCCAGGGATGATGATTAATATCGTGAATTTTCTGGCTACGGGTATCGGTAATAACTTTGAGTTGGTTGGAGTTGTCCAAAAAACCCCGAAAAACTACGGTGCGGTTAGCAGGATAGCCCTTGGGGTCAACGGTTGCCAGTTGAAAGTAACGAGCATAAGCTAGGCTCCGATTTCGGTGGAGTGCGCGAGCTAGGGGCGATCGCCAAAGAGCAATAGGCATTTTTTTTGAGACATAGCCCAAAAAATAGCGCAAATTTAGGGTAGATTCAAGCTCAGGATGGAACCAAGCCCCAAGTTGGCTGACTAAACGCTAGAATCCCAATTAGAATCCCAATTTGATCAGCCATACAACTATTGGCAGCACAACCAGCATCAGGAGATCAACTCATGTTCCTTAATGAACTGACACCAATTTTTGAAGAATTTACTCAGCAGCCTGTGGCTTTTTTGGGCGGATTTGTTTCAGGAGTGTTCCGCCTGAATCTCTCAGATGATCCTCTCAAAAGTTGGTTAGAGGATCAAAATGGCTCTGAGATATACAAAGATGGTCATAACAGAAGCGAAAATGATAAAAATAAAGGTCCGCAGTCTATTTCCATTGATTAAGAGCTAATTCAATTATATTTAGCGTGGTTGTTTGGGGTCTAATTGGTGCTTAAGCACCACCCCAATACATTTTTTTGATGAATTATTAAATACTGTCAACTAGACAACCACTGATAATCCCGTAAGTGAGCTATCATGAAACGGTATTCACAAGTTCAGTGGATTCCTTTGGTAAAACTTTGATTGTGCTTCCCCCCCCTGAGGTGGTTGCCCACTGTCGAAATTTACCACTGGTTCTTCAGACATGACCGTGAGCAACCAAAATACGTTGTACTCCGTTCTTCTGTGCCTCTGAACTTTAGTTCTATGTTCTGCCTCATCGATCGACATGACCATTTACGTCGGAAACCTGTCCTATCAAGCCACCGAAGACGACTTAAAAACAGTTTTTGGAGACTACGGCACCGTTAAAAGAGTTGTTATGCCCACAGACCGTGAAACCGGCAAAATGCGCGGGTTTGCCTTTGTGGAAATGACAGAATCAGACCAAGAAGACTCAGCTATATCTCAGTTGGATGGTGCTGAGTGGATGGGACGTAGAATCAGGGTCAATAAAGCCAGACCTCGGGAAAATAATAATCGTAACACTCAACGGCGCAATAATTCCTGGTAGTTGGTAATAAGCTGTTGAACATTTAATTGGTACAACTGATTAAGTGTTCAGAATTTGACCATTGACCATTGACCGTTGACCGTTGACCGTTGACCGTTGACCACTACCAGTCAACAGTCAACAAGATTCATGTACTTAAAACGTTCATAATCTTAAATACAGTCTAATCTCCTAGACAAATACCCAATCCTCTAGCCGTTCTCACCAAAGTGCCGTTGGGATTGACGGCTTGATAATGCTTAATCGTTTCCCCAATAGGTACACTGACAACCTGACGATATTGCCATGTAACCATCTGGTCATATCGTTCATTGGCGATTAAGTCAACTGCTGCGACACCAAAGGCTGAGGCAATTAAGCGATCAAGGGGTGAAGGAGTGGCACCCCGCTGGGTGTGTCCAAGAACTGTAACTCGCGTTTCCGCTCCAATAGAATTACAAATCTCTTGGGCTAGATATTGGCCAATGCCACCTAATCGACATTCACCAAACCCCACATTACTCTGAAGCACCTCACCGCTGGCAGTGCGAACCGCCTCGGAAACTACTATTAAACAGAAGTTTCGCCCCTGCTCCTGAAGTTGCTTAATTTTATGGCAGACATTGTCAAGAGTATAAGGAATTTCTGGAATCAGAATAACGTCAGCCCCTCCTGCAATGCCAGCACTGATAGCAATGTGACCAGCATCACGCCCCATCACTTCCAAAATCATCACCCGGTCATGGCTAGCCGCAGTGAAGTGTAAGCGGTCTAGAGCTTCGGTGGCAATGTTAACGGCAGTGTCAAACCCAATAGAGCGTTCGGTAATGGCAACGTCATTATCGATAGTCTTGGGTATACCTACCAATTTCATCCCCCCTTGTTGGGCAAGTTTGCGCAAAATAGCCAAACTGCCATCACCCCCAATACCAATTAGACCGTCTAGACCCAGTTGGTGATAGCCATCAGCAATATCACTGCTGCGATCGCATAGCGTACCATCTGGCATCGGAAAAGCAAAGGGGTCGCCTTTGTTAGTAGTGCCAAGCATTGTACCACCCATAGTCAAGATCCGATCAACCTTGTCCAAAGTTAGGTTAATCGCTTGAGGCGGATTTTGCATCAACCCCTGAGTAGCCCGACAGATGCCAAGCACCTCCCAGTTGTAAGTAGCCACAGCTCGGTGAGTCACAGCTCGAATCACCGCATTGAGACCAGCACAATCTCCACCACTGGTGAGAATGCCAATGCGTTTAGTTTCTCCCATAATCTCCGTTTAAGGTTGCAATGCCTATGTTCAGATCAATTTGACCTCAGGTATAGGCTCCAAGACAAGAAAAATGGTGTGAAGATTTGATTTCTGTATTTCTTCTAAAGTTATTAAGCATCATCAAAAATGCCTCCCTAAGATAGAAAGTGAAGAGGACTAGGCACTGGGCCAATCGGTACTCTTGCGAACACCAACATCTCTGACAAACCAAGTGCCCTAAAACCTAGGGAGGACAAAAATTATGGCAGAGGGAGCTGAACCTAGAACTCAAGAAAGAGCCCTGGATCGGGATTGTAAAACCTTATCCCGTCACGTTTTCGAGCAACTCCAAAGTTTTTCCATGGAGGCACAAGACCTAAGTGCCCTCATGAATCGCATCGCCCTAGCTGCTAAGCTAATTGCTCAACGCATGAGCCGAGCTGGTTTGATGGAAGGGGTGTTAGGATTCACGGGTGAAGTCAATGTGCAGGGTGAATCTGTAAAAAGGATGGATCTCTATGCCAATGATGTCTTCATCTCAGTATTTAAGCAAAGTGGTCTCGTCTGTCGCTTGGCCTCCGAGGAAATGGAAAAACCCTACTATATCCCGGAGAATTGCCCAATTGGACGTTACACTCTGCTGTATGACCCCATTGATGGTTCCTCCAATATCGACACTAACTTGAATGTTGGTTCGATTTTTTCGATTCGTAAGCAAGAAGGAGAGGATCTAGATGGGGAAGCCCGTGATCTTCTCCAAAACGGGCGTAAGCAAATTGCTGCTGGCTACGTTCTCTATGGTCCTAGCACAATGCTGGTGTATTCCATCGGCACGGGTGTTCATGCCTTCACCCTCGATCCAAGCTTGGGAGAGTTTATCCTGTCGAAGGAAAACATTCAGGTGCCAGAACATGGCCCAGTGTATAGCACCAATGAAGGAAACTTCTGGCAGTGGGAAGAATCCATACGGGACTATATTCGCTATGTCCATCGCCATGAAGGCTATACCGCTCGCTATGGCGGGGCATTAGTGGGAGATTTTCACCGCATCTTGTATCAGGGCGGCGTATTTCTTTATCCCGGTACTGTTAAGAAACCAGAAGGGAAGTTGCGTCTACTATACGAATCTTCTCCCCTAGCCTTTTTGATAGAACAAGCCGGAGGCGCTGCCAGTACAGGTACCGAAGACGTTTTGGATACTGTGCCAAAAACCCTCCATGCTCGTACTCCATTAATTATTGGTAGCAAAGAGGATGTAGCGTTGGTCAAGTCTTTCATAGAGGAAAAGGCAAGGCAGGCGCAAGAAAAGTTGGAAGTGGCAGGGTCGGTAGATCAGGGTTAAAAGGTTGAAGGTTGGTTGGTGGAAGGTTAACCGGTGGAAGGTTAACTGGTGGAAGGTTAACTGGTGGAAGGTTAACTGGTTGAAGATGGCTTTAAAAACCTCTGGGGTAAGACCAAAGCTATTCTGTGACAAGGGCTTAGCCCAAGTCTAACCAACCGTCAAGCCAATAACTTTCAAGCAATCAACTAACCCTACACCGAACCCCAAAGCCCAACAACCAACCTTGGCCTATTGGCCACGCTACGCGAACAACCAACTAACCTTCAACCAACCAACCTTCAACCAACCAACCTTCAACCAACCAACCTTCAACCAACCAACCTTCAACCAACCAACCTTCAACCAACTAACCTTCAACCAACCAACCTTCAACCAACCAACCTTAGCCTTTCGACTACGCTACGCGAACAACCATTGACAAATAACAAGTAAGGAGTTAACCAATGACAACGACAGCAGATAATCCAATTTTTCAGATTGAAAAAAATTATGGTCAGAGTATCTGGATGGATAATCTGAGCCGCACGCTGATTGAGTCTGGAGAACTCAAAGAACTGATTCAAACCCGGGGAATTTGTGGGATCACTTCAAACCCAGCAATTTTTGAAAAAGCGATCGCAGGCAATGCCATCTACGATACCGATATCGAAGCCGGTATTCGTGCCGAGAAGTCGGTGATGGAAATTTACGAATCCCTGGTATTTGAAGACATTTCTAATGCTTGTGATATCTTCAAACCTGTCTACGACGAAACCAATGGGTTAGATGGTTACGTCAGCATTGAAGTCCCACCCACTATCGCTAAAGATACTCAAAGCACGATTTCCGAAGCCCAACGCTATTACAAAGCTATTGGTAGGGAAAACGTGATGATTAAGATTCCCGGTACCCCAGAAGGCTTACCCGCAGTAGAGCAAGCTATCAGTGAAGGTATCAACGTTAATGTTACCTTGCTCTTCTCTGTAGAAAGCTACGTTGAAACATTCTGGGCTTATATCCGGGGTTTAGAAAAACGAGCGGCAGAAGGGAAAGATATTAGTAATATTGCTTCTGTAGCTAGTTTCTTCCTCAGCCGCATTGATAGCAAAGTGGATGCAAAATTGGAGGAAAAAAGTGCAGGTGTCGATGACCCCAATTTGACAGCGAAGCTAAAGGGAATTGAAGGCAAAGTTGCGATCGCTAACGCTAAAATTGCCTACCAGAAGTACAAAGAAATTATCCAAAGCGATCGCTGGAAAGCTCTATCAGCAAAAGGTGCGCAGGTACAGCGGTTATTGTGGGCAAGCACCAGCACCAAAAACCCTGCCTACAGCGATGTGATGTATGTCGATGAACTCATTGGACCGAATACTGTCAACACCCTGCCTCCCAATACCATCGAAGCTTGA
>NZ_JAAHHS010000325.1 GCF_010692395.1 Moorena sp. SIO3H5 | reverse complement strand
TCTAACACAGAGGCTGGCATAGAATGTGTTATCTTGGAGAGAGTGTATTATAACACGATCCAGTGTTATGCTCCACTCCTCTAGAAAATTGACCATTAGGTCATGGGTCAGGGGACGGGGTGGCGTTTGTCTTTCCAAAGCACTGATAATTGCCTTTGCTTGATCTTGCCCAATATAGATTGGCAGAGCACGCCGATCTAAGACATCTTTGAGTAACACGATAGGGCTACGTGTTACAGTATCTACTGCAATGCCAGCAACTCTCATTTCAATCATCAGCTTAGCCTCTAGAATACGGTCAGCATCAGGGGCATCAAAGCGAAGCGGTAAACTAGTACTGTACAGACGGGCACCGAAACTTGCGCTTGCCAGATCTGTTCTTTTCACGTTACCGGTCAACGGTAAGATTAGCCCTTGAGAATCCAATTCGGTGAGATCAACAAGATTGTATTCTCCAAGTATGCCTTAGTCTCAGGAAATTTGTTTGGCCACTTCACTAAAAAAACACAAACCTATGCCAGCTCTTTTCCTACTAACAGTCTAGTTGCACCAGTTCATCCTCTTACAGAAGAACAGTATAAACAACAGTGTTTACAGGATTAATTCAAGCTCTCGGCACAATTGGACCAATCGGAAGCGATCGCTTTATTGTCTCCGGTACCTCTGATGCTATGGATGTTATCTTACAAGATTTAGAACCTGGTGATAGTGTAGCAGTGGACGGAATTTGCCTAACGGTAGAGAAAGTTTTGCCCACAGGCTTCTCGACCACTGCTTCTGATGAAACTCAGGGGCGCACCACCCTTGGACAAAGGCTACAGACAACTTCTTACGTTAATTTGGAAACGTCTTTGCGTGTGGGTAGCAAACTAGGGGGTCACTTTGTAACAGGTCACATTGACGGTATTGGCTGCTTAACGGAATCTTTACAAACACCAAACTCCTGGGAAATGTGCTTTACAGCACCAGCTTCCTTGACGGATGTGTGGCAGCATAAGATAGCTCGTTATCTTGTTCCCAAGGGTAGCATTGCCGTCAATGGGGTCAGCCTAACGATTGCTGAGTGTGACCCCAACGGCAGTTGGTTCAAAGTAGCGGTGATTCCCCATAGTTACAGCTATACGAATCTTAGCCACTTACGGACTGGCAATTGGGTAAATATCGAAAGTGACATTTTAGGGAAATATGTCGATAAGTTGCTGGGTAACCGAGTGCCAACGCCTAAAGGGATGGATGACATTTCTCCGGAATTTCTGCTAGAGCATGGGTATTTGACATCCTCCCCTGGCTGAAGCCTGTAGGGCTGTTTCATTACTTGTGAAAAATCAGGGAGGCCAAAGGTAAACAACTAAACAAGCCAACCTTCACACTTCACACTTGAGACTTCACATTCCATTGAATTCCGACCTCTACGGAAAGGGAGGTTCAACAAGCACAACCCCTAAAGTACTTTTCCCCCTCTTCCCTTTCCTACT
Source organism: Moorena sp. SIO3H5 (assembly GCF_010692395.1). Lineage (GTDB taxonomy): Bacteria > Cyanobacteriota > Cyanobacteriia > Cyanobacteriales > Coleofasciculaceae > Moorena. Next base: position 7,456 of record NZ_JAAHHS010000325.1, on the reverse strand, counting down.
AAAGATGTATAGGCTGCTAGAGTTTGCCTTGCCGTTCTCTCCCAAGAGAATAGCATCGCTCTTTCCTTACCCTTTCTAATCAATTCCTCCCGCAATTGAGAATTACTGATCACCTTGACCATAGCATCTGCTAATTCAATTGCCTGATTAGGGTCAATTAAAATTGCGGCATCTCCCGCTACTTCAGGCAGGGATGAAGTATTAGAGGTAATCACAGGGGCACCCAAAGTCATCGCTTCCAAGACTGGTAGACCAAACCCTTCATAGTAGGAAGGATACACAAAAACATCTGCATTTGAGTAGAACCAGGCTACTAGTTGATCGGATAAGTAGCCCAGATGATGAATATGATGTTTCCAAGGGGAGCTATCAATATCCGCAAAAATAGATTCATAAGACCATCCTTTTTGCCCAATCAGTACTAACTGATGCTCAATTTGATGCCGTTGTTTTAAATAATTAAATGCTGCAATCAGAGTATTAATATTTTTCCTGGGCTCAAGAGTACTCACAAATAAAATATAGGGTTGGGCGAAGTCGTAATTAACTGATGTCAGCAAAGACTCCACCTTGGTATTCGGTAAATCTAGAGTATTAGCTAAATCTAAATTAGAGTAACGGCTAGCTTGAGGAATAACTTGGATGTTCTCAGGATTAACCTTTAGGTAATTGACGATATCCTGTTTAGTAGACTGGGAAACAGTAATCACTAAATCAGTCCACCGTAAACATTGTTTTACCCGAGCAGTATAGCTTTTAACAATTGAGTTAACATACTGAGGATATTTAATAAAAGTTAGGTCATGAATCGTCATAACCCGCAAGCTTTTTTTACAGGGATAAACGACATGGTCAGTACCATGGACGATATCAGGATTTCCTAAGTATTGTTCACAATAAGGTAAGATGGGATTAGGTAAAGTTGCTAGTAAACTAGAGATTGTAACCGGTAACGGTATAGTTTTAATCTCTATATTTTGAATCTCTAAATGCCTAGTTAGCACTTCAATAAATGACCAATCACGAGATAACCATTGTCTTACACTTGGTTGATAGGCGACACTTAACTGAAAGTCTTCCTGACCTTGTAGCTTATGGAGTGCCTGAATTAAATTTAAGGCATACATGCCAATGCCACTTAACTTATGGCGGATTGGTGTAGCATCAACAGCAATTTTTATCATAGTGTAATCATTAGTTAATTACCAAGTAAAATTATAATTGGTAGTTGATAATTAACTAATGACTATAGATAAACTCTGTTCCGGTCAAGATGCCATCACAAATAACATCTAATCCTTTACTTTTACCAGGAATAAATTCATTGAGATCACATACCTGAAGTTTAAATTCCGATGGATTACTAGCTTCGGTGGTCATCTCTAGGGGAATCATGCGACGGAAGAAAAAGTGATAGGCATACTTTCTTGCTCGTTTTATGATTGCCTCAGGTAAGCCATCCCCTAGGGGTAACTGATCTAAATACTGAACATACTCCTCTACAGAACTCGCATCCATAGTGATGCCTTTATTACGAATCCACGCTTCTCCTGCAACAATTACAGGTATGCCCATGCTAGTTAATTCCACACCCATTTTAGTGCCGTAGATCAGAGCCGCATTACATTGGAGGATAGCAGCATAAGTGCTAACGGGACTTTCTGGGGGAATAACAAACACATTTGGAGGCAGAGTGGGGAAAACCTGACAAATTTCTTCAAACAAGGGTTGACGCGATCGCAAAGTCCCTCGAATTTCCGCTGGGTGAATCCGAATTAACAACTGTAACTCTGGTCTTTTAGCAAAATAACGAATAGTTGTCAATACCCATTCCAGCATATTAGGAAAAGCATTAACTGGGTAATGGAGTTGAGCATCCCACATCACATTAGTCAGTAACCCAATACAAGGACGAGAAAAGTCTACTCCTACTGCATCAGTAATTTTGGTCAGGTCAAACTGAGGACTTTCATGGAACCAAATCCAATCCTGAGTTCCTTGCCAGCGACTTTTCAAATAGTCCATCAACTCCTTTTCCATCTGGGAAGTCCACGGTATAGTTTCCCAATTACTTACTGGCTCCCACATCAGCTGGTGATGATAGGTTTCATGGTGACTAAAGATAAAGCACTGTTTGCGATAAGCAGGATTCCAGTTCACCACTCGCACCCCTTCCTGACGGGCTACTTCACCAGTCAACCCCTGAGGAACATAAATGCCGTGGTTAAATACAGCACACTCAACCTTAACCGTTTGCAGCAGCCGACGGGTCGCCCAAGTGGTCAGTATTGCCGCTTGGAAGTAACGCTTAAGAATTGGCTCAGCATTGGGTTCCCCTTCCAGAGAAGCACGAGCATAAAATCGCAGAGCTCCAGCTAAAGCATGTTCTCCCACAGCTACCCCATCTAGGGTGTACTTTTCAATCTCAGCAATGGTGAGACTGCTAGCTATCTCCTTGGCCTGTTGGTAATCTGTATCTCTGAGAAAGTCACTGTAGCGATGGATAGTCAATCCTAGGGGCTTATAGATCCGATCGGCTAGGGGAAAGCAGTCGTTACACAAGTCACGTTTAGGACCATGGTTTACAAACAAGTCCTGTTTGGGATAAAAACTGACATCACACCAAAAACAAGCTGGTAAAATACCATCACAGAGCAAAATATGAACTTGAGCACCCCTGAGGGTTAACCCCACTGCTAGTAGACTTTCTAAAGTGATGGAATGAATTTCCCCACCCACACTAGTAGCTACCAGAATCTTAGAGCCAGTTTGGGCAGCCTTTAGGGCATTTTGCCATTGGTTTAGAGACCCTTTCAAGACCAAATCCCACTTTGGCTGATCTCGAATAATGCGCTGTCTACGCTTATAGAGCTTAACCCTGCGATGAAGGGATTTGTTCCGCTTGAGAAACTCTTTGATCATTTGATGGTTGACGGTTGACGGTTGACGGTTGAGTGTGAACAGCTAACACTCAGCTAAGCCGGATTACTAGCATATTACTTTTACCATATAGGTTTGGAGATCATTGCTTTTGTATGTACTGTATGTACTGATCACTGTAACCCCAAGCCAAAACTATGCGAGAACTCTATCCCCCGATCGAATCTTACCGAAAAATTTGGGTTTAAAGCCCCGTCCTTCTAGGACGGCTTTTTTTTAGATCTAAGTTTGACATTTTTATATGCATTATGTTAATATAAAAATGTATTAGAAAGGGGTCGAGTTCGTTCGCGTAGCGTGACCGTTCGCTTAGCGTGACCGGAGGTCAAGGTCAAGGTCAATGATCGTGTTAGAGTTTAAAGCCAAAGGTAAACAGTCTCAGTATTCAGCTATAGACGAAGCTATCAGGACTGTTAAGTTTATCAGAAATAGCTGTATTCGTCTATGGATGGACAATAAAAGGACAGGTAAAAACGATCTTAGTAAATACTCTAAGATTCTAGCCAAGCAGTTCCCTTTTGCTAATGAGCTAAACTCTACTGCCCGTCAGGCCGCCTCTGAGAGGGCATGGTCATCGATCGCTCGATTCTACGACAATTGCAAGAAAAAGGTGCCAGGGAAAAAGGGCTTCCCGAAATTTAAAAAACGTGGTCATTCTGTCGAATACAAAAAGTCAGGATGGAAATTATCCCCTGACAAGAAATCGATAACCTTCACGGACAAAAAAGGAATCGGGAAGCTTAAACTCAAAGGCACCTGGGACTTGTGGCGTTTTGACAAGAAGCAAATTAATCGGGTTCGGATAGTCAAGAGAGCCGACGGGTATTACGTTCAATTCTGTGTTGCAGTAGAGGTCAAAGAAGATCTAGACACAACTGGCAGGACTATCGGACTGGATGTAGGACTCAAGGAGTTCTATACAGATTCTGAAGGACACAGTGAGCCAAATCCCCGATTTTATAGAAAAAATGAAAAACGCCTAAAATTTTATCAACGTCGGGTTTCCCGAAAAAAGAAAGGCTCGTCCAATCGTAGAAAAGCCATTAATAGACTAGGCAGGCAACATCTCAAGATAAGTAGGCAACGTGAAGAACATGCCAAGAGACTGGCACGTTGCGTAATCCAATCTAACGATCTGGTCGCCTACGAAGACTTGAGAGTTAAGAACCTAGTAAAAAATCATTGTCTCGCTAAGTCTATTAATGACGCAGGTTGGTATCAGTTTAGGAAATGGTTGGAGTATTTTGGCGTTAAGTTGGGCAGGATAACTGTTGCAGTGAATCCTGCCTATACTAGCCAAAACTGCTCTGATTGTGGCGAAGTTATTAAAAAGTCCTTATCGACAAGAACTCATATCTGCAAATGCGGATGTGAACTAGACAGAGACCATAACGCCGCCATCAATATCCGAAATAGAGCTATAAGTACGACGGGGCACGTCGGAACTTGGATTCTTAATCCAAACGCTTCAGGAGATTTGGCCTCTACTCTTCTTGGTTCAGACCTGGTTGAGCAAGTCGAGTCGTTGAGTGAAGAATCCCCGCTCATAAGCGGGCGGGGAGTGTCAAAACCAGCAAACCCTAACAGTTTCTAACCTCCACACCATACTGCTAAACTAAAGAAAGTTTACCCATAATTTAGGAGCGATGACTGTCACAATTACCCCAGCACATAGCCTGGAAGAATTTCTGAAGCTCCCAGAAACAAAGCCAGCCAAGGAATACATCAACGGCGATATTGTCCAAAAGCCAATGCCGAAAGGAAAGCATAGTCGATTGCAGCTCAGGCTATGCAATAGTATCAACGAAAACACAGAAAGCCAGAAAATCGCTTATGCCTTCCCAGAGTTGCGCTGTAGTTTTGGCATACGCTCTATTGTACCTGATATAGCGGTTTTCAAATGGTCACGAATTCCTTTTGATGCCGATGGGGAAGTTCCCAATGATTTTTTATTGTATCCAGATTGGGTAATTGAAATCCTCTCTCCAGAACAGAGTTCAAATCGGGTAATTGGCAATATTCTCTATTGCTTACAACATGGTTGTCAGCTAGGTTGGTTAATTGATCCTGCTGATAGATCTATTTTAGTGTTTCGACCGGGTCAACAACCAGAATTGTTACTAGGTAGCAATCACCCTTCTGTATTAGATGATATTAACCTAGAGTTAACAGTAGATCGGATTTTTGGTTGGCTCAAAATGTCAGGTAATTAGCTAAAGGTAAGCATTCAGCATATGCTTATAATTGGCTGAAGATACAAACCCCAAGATACCATTTCCAAATTACCAAATTGTTGAAAGATCTAACACAAATCCTGGCAAGACATCTTCTCCGGAGATAGTATCAGGATTGTTGATAATTTCTACAGCTTGATGGGGACGATAAATTTCAGTCTTTCGCTGTTTTCGGTTAATCAACCAGCCAAGTCTTGCCCCGTTTTCCATATATTCCCGCATTTTTTGACGAGTTTTCTCTAGGGAATCGCTAGGAGACATTAACTCTACTACGAAATCGGGACATATGGGGGCAAATCTTTCTTGTTCAACGGGGGTTAAAGCATCCCAGCGCTCTTGCTGAACCCAAGACGCATCAGGGGAGCGGTCTGCACCATTGGGAAGTGTAAACCCAGTGTTATAGTCAAACACTTTACCCAAATTGTTCTGGCGACTCCAGGCTTTAAGTTGATAGATTAGATCAGCATTTCGTTCACCTGTAGTGCTACCTGTAGGTGACATAATAATTAATTCTCCAGTCGCAGTGCGCTCAAATCTTAAGTCGCTGTTGTCGTGACACAGTTGCCAGAATTGTTCGTCCGTTAAGTCCAGCTTTAATTCTAGATTAGGGGGTAAGGATATAGTGGAAGTATTCATGAAAACTATCTAAATATTGAAAGTTTATCTAGTGTGTTTGTAAGGGATTTCTGAAAAATTAAATTAAGGATTAACGGATATTAATTACATAGTAAGTTAAGGGAAAGCTTGAAACGAGTAAAGCCCTTAAACTAATTTATAACTGATCTTAGAATTAATAAAATTAAACCTGAAATCCCATAGCCTGAAGTCCCTGACGAAGACGCTGAGCTTCAGCTGGGTTATGGGTTTCGTGAAGTGCGATCGCTTTTTTAAATGCCGATAAACTCTGATCAACGTTGCCCAGTTTAAGCCAAACCACTCCCAAGTTTTGATAAGCCTCTCCATACTCTGGGTTGAGTTGAATCGCTTGCTGATAGGATGCGATCGCATTTTCCATCTGACCCAAAGCCTTCCAAGTCATGCCCAGATTATTATGTCCAAGGGCAAAACTTGGATCTATCTTAACTGCCATTTCATAAGCCGTTTTGGCGTGATTCAACTCCCCTGCTGTTAACAACAAACTGCCCAAGTTATTGTAAGCTCCTAATTTCAACTGGGGCAAAATCGGTTGTTGAATCGCCTGTTGGTAATGTATTGCTCCTGAATTCAGCTCTCCTTGGCGAGTATAAGCATTCCCCAGATGGTAGTGCAGTTCAAATAATACCGCTGGCTCTAGCTCAGTGCTAGTTAAACCACGCTTTAGTAACTCCACACCTTGGTCTACTTGATTATTTTGAATATAAAGCGCCCCGAGTTTACTACACACATAAGCATCAAACGGATGACTAGCCAGATAACCTTCCATCGCCGTAAGGGCTCTAGTCAACTTATTCCGTGATGCGATCGCATCATAGCTATAACCGTAGTGTAATATTGCCACTTGGGATAGAGACACCACCTGCCATTGGGGTTCTCGTTGTAACACTTGCGCTACAGTATCATCCACCATAGCATGATAGGGGCGAGAAAAGCGAATATCTGGGTGATAGCGAAATAAACGGGACACCAGAGAATAGGGAGATTGAGTAGCACCCACTTCTTGCCGGACTAGATTAATAACTAGATAAGAACTATTTTGGATAGCCTGCTTGATTTCCGGTACAACTTCCGGTTTCAACACTTCATCAGCATCCAACACCAGCACCCATTCCCCTTGCACATACTTCAACGCCTGATTGCGAGCAGCTGCAAAATCATTGCACCATTCAAACTGTTCAACTTTAGCGCCATAGTTTTGCGCCACCTCAATCGTTCGATCCGTTGAACCAGTGTCTAGGACGACCATTTCATCCACTATATCCTTGACACTACTCAAACATTGTGGTAAATATTCTTCCTCATCTTTAACAATCATGCATAGGCTAAGCATCGCATCAGTCATTGGTTAGACGGTTAGGAGGTTGAAGGTTAGGAGGTTGAAGGTTAGGAGGTTGAAGGTTAGGAGGTTGAAGGTTAGGAGGTTGAAGGTTAGGAGGTTGAAGGTTGGCCGGTTGACCGTTGACGGTTAGACGGTTGATGGTTGAAGATTAGAGCCTTAACAACAGCAAACCTGGATTTATAAAATGCAACCTGTAACCTAAGCTACAAGGGACGCCAAGGGCGAAGAACCTTCAACTTGCAACCTTGGCCTTTCGGCCACGCTACGCGAACAACCTGCCAACCTG
>NZ_JAAHHS010000324.1 GCF_010692395.1 Moorena sp. SIO3H5 | reverse complement strand
TCTATTATGACTAGCGGAAATCATCACACCCCCGATGGCACTTGTCGCACTGCACAGGTAGGCAACACCAGGAGTTGGACATAATCCCAGGTGCCACACCTCTAGACCTGCTGTAGTCAGCCCCTTAGCTAAAGCTGTGGCCAACATATCACTAGAATTGCGCGAATCCTGCCCCAAAATCACCGGTCCTGGTACAGCTGAGTATTCCTGTAACACAAGACCAGCCCAGAAACCCACTTGTAACGCCAAATCTTCACTGAGCAATGTTCCTGCTCGTCCCCGAATGCCATCGGTGCCGAATAATTGGGTTGTCGGTAGAGTTAGGGGTTGCCAAGGTAACCTGACATTGGGAGAGTTAATTGGCTGATTCTCGGATGAGAATTTAGCACTATTCCATCCCTGGATACGGACAGGGGATGTAACCATAATTTCTATTTCCTCACATTACACACTCACAGTGGAGAATAACACTTTATTTTGCTTTGGTAGATATCCATCAATACATCCAACCCATGCTTGTGAACAAATATATTCTTGTGATCAGATTATGATCCAAGTACATTCAGATTATGAACCAAGTACATTTAGCCCTGTGAGCGCTTTGGCCAGACTTTATCAAAGATTTACTCAAGCATTGACTAACTAGATCAAAGTAGATTTAGCCCTGTTAGACTTCTGGCAAGACTTTATCAAAATTGACTAACTAAATCCAAATACACTTAGCTCCCAAGGGCCTTCGGGCAAAACTTTACCAAAATTTACCTTCCTCCCTTGGAACTTAGCAGCCACCACCTGCCAAGGACGGTAAATTAAACACCAGCATTCTCCAACAACTTTTCCATAGCTTCCAAACTCAGTCCTTGCTGAAGATAACGAGGAGACTGTGGATTATAGGGAGCAGCCACTCGATCTATGCTAATGATCTTTGCCTGTGCTGGTAAGACCGCTACATCTGGGTCAAAGGATGTGGGGCGCATTAAAGAACTGGAAAAACCTTTAAAAATAGCAATTTGATCCTGTTCACCAGCTATCTGTGCGGTAACGATCAATACCTCTTTTGGGCATTTGATGGTGTATTGTTCTAGACGCCTACCAATGGAATCCATCATCTGTGAGTTGTGAGTTTTCATTCGAACCAAGACTCCCCCGGCATAAGCGCCGTGGGGAGTCTCAAAGAAGATGCTACTGCCCTAAACAATCCAAAGCCAAAACCCATTTCATGGTTCAATAGCTGATCGTCCTTGTTTGCCGAGTCGAAACAGAACGAAATAGCTTAAGTAAAGGACATAAAAGAATAATCCCACCATTCCCATAAAACCCAAAAATCCAGGGGTATAACCAGCATGGAAATACTGTTTGAATAACAAAGGCGGCTGCCTCAACACCTGACAAAATCCAGATGTGATTGCTCCTGGGACAAAGGCACAACGTAGAAATGGAATACTGGCAATTGTCCCCAGAGTACAGTAAATAGTCATTGCCCAACGCCAAGATGTCAGTGCTAGCTTCAAGGGAGTAGCTGGTCTATCATCAATCTCCTCATTCAAGTCAATCCAAAACCACAGGGAGATTGGGATGATAATACGGGAGCTCAAAGCAGACACATAACCAATCGGCCAACCGACAATCAACAAGTAAACTGTAATCGCTAGGAGACTGGAAACACGCCAATAGATAATCAACAGCCGTACCATCGCATCTGCTTTCTGGAAAAATGCCCAAATTAGCAGCATCAAGGGGATAAATACTGTGAACAGAACTGCCAAACGGTAGTCCATCCAAACCAGTAATTGAATAATTTCATCTTGCATTGCTTGTTGCCGAAATGACCTTGATCTATGTTATTGCACCAATGCCCATACTGGAAATCTAGAAACAAAGCCAAGGAAAGCATGAGGCAGTAACGCCACCAAAAAGGGTAGCAGGAGCAAATCCTAATCGGGGATTTACTCCTGCTACCCTTTTTGCTGAGTATTTGGCAGAACAATCCTAAAGTCTAGTCGTCATATACCCGGCACTCAGCTGCATCAGGATTATCATCACAGTACTGCTCAAGGGAGTTTTTGGGCTCGGTATTTTGCCGCTGATGGGAAGCCTCTGCTTGTAGTTCTTCTACGTTATCCCAAGCTACTGCACATTCTGCTGAAGACGAACCTTCAGAATCACAAACGGCTCTAGCTTGTTCACGCTCTTGGTCTATTTTCTCTTGTAATTCGCTCATCTGTCTTTCGCTTTTATAACTTGATTATGTCTATTTTTATTTTGCTGATAGGATTGGTAGTAGTAACCGACCGCCCTTAGCAAAATAGTTAACGATAGGAGGCTTAATAACTAGTAATTTCGTTCTAAGGACGACCTAGTTGCTTAGGTTTTTTGCAACTCCTATCAGGGGTAATGTGTGCTGGACTTTGCCCCGCTTCCGGGAAAGGTGATGTTGTAAAGGCTGGTTGAGCTAGCAGCACATGTTTCCCTGACCTTAACTACTAGCGACAGGTCTACGAACTTGCGGTCATTCGTAGGTGTCGTGACCACTACAACGATGGGACTAATGCCCATTACCTGCATCTTAGCTAGGAAATTCCGGATTAACCAGAAATTACCAGGGAATTAACTAAGAGCGCTACAATTAGCTACTCTAATTTCTTAGGTTAAAGCAAAAGATATGCTTTAACACAAATTTGTTCTTTATTTTTTAAGGTTCTCCCAATTTTCCCTTACCCCGTAGTCGCTTACACCACTTCTATAGCATTTATCGTAGCTATGAGGTACACATTATTTTTTACCTCTTCCCTCTTCCCCTCCTGGGAGGGGTGGGTTCCTCTTCCCTACTCCCTGCTTCCTGCTCCCTGCTCCCTGCTCCCTGCTCCCTGCTCCCTAAAACCCAGAGATTTGTACCTCATGGGTATAAGACTTGCTATATAACTCTTAACCCATTCCCCTTTTACTTGACAGATCTTGACATAGCGGTGCGACAATAAGCGCGAATTTAATTCTTAATGGGTCAAGAGCACTGGGCTAACTTAATAGGGTGGTTAGGGTGGAAGTCACCTTTAGCCATTACCCTTCTTACCATGGCTGACTTGAGGAAGGACTTTGAGTTAGAGGAACTGTGAATTTAACGGAGGCCGCGCGCCTTAATAAAAACAGTTTCGTTCCCGCGCTAACGCGCTTTTTTTGATAAACACTAATTTAGATTAAGTTATATTAATATAAGTGTCCCACAACAAATCCTCTGCTCATTATCAGGTAAGGCTTAGTGGAAGTCTGTGGTAATTCACCGTTATCATAAAACCTTGAGGAGTGGCCAATCCCCTCAATAGGGAATGGTATCGGGAGTGAAATAGGTAGATATAGATGGCTAATGTGATTAAGTGGACAAATGCTCTATCAACCCGTGCATCATTAGAAGCGGCAGTGGCCGAAGTGGCAGACTGCCTTGAAAAGTCCTTGCCTTCAAGAGCAGATTTGGGTCTGGTGTTCATCTCATCTGCCTATGCCAGTGAGTATGCTCGCCTCATCCCCCTGCTCCAGGAACGATTGTCTTTACCGGTGTTGATTGGTTGTGGTGGGAGTGGCATTATTGGGATGAACACCAATGGTCAGCCTGTGGAAGTTGAGGGAGGACCAGCCCTAAGCGTCAGCCTAGCCTGTTTGCCTGATGTTAGTGTCCATAGCTTTCATATCCCTGGAGACACCTTGCCAGATTTGGATAGTTCTCCTGATGCTTGGGTGGACTTGATTGGCATTTCCCCCCAAGAGCAGCCCCAGTTTATTTTATTCTCTGACCCCTCGTCATCTAAAATTAATGATTTGCTCCAAGGGTTGGATTATGCTTATCCAGGGTCAGTCAAGGTAGGAGGACTGGCGAGTGGTAGCTCTATGATGGTTAAGAATGGCTTGTTTTGCCTGAAAGACCAGACCCAAGTCGCAAATTCTCTCTACCATGAAGGAACTGTGGGGGTTGCTCTAAGCGGCAATGTTGTATTAGAAACCATTGTTGCTCAAGGCTGTCGTCCTATCGGTCAAACCTATCAGGTGACTAAAGCAGACCAGAATATCCTGCTGGAATTGACAGCCCTCGATCAAGGCAAGATCAGCAGCGGTGAGCCAGCATCCCATCCCCCATTAATGGTGTTGCGCGAGTTAATCCAAAGTATGGATGAGGCAGACCGTAAGCTGGCACAACATTCACTCTTTGTGGGAGTTGCCCGAGATGAGTTTAAACAACAGTTGGATCCCGGAGACTTTCTGATCCGCAATCTGTTAGGTGTAGATCCGAGGATTGGTGCGATCGCTATTGCTGATCGGATTCGACCCGGTCAACGTATTCAGTTCCACCTCAGAGATGCTCAAACTTCAGAGGAAGACTTGGCACTTCTTCTTGAGGACTATCAAAAGCAAACTAACACCACTCAAGCTGCTGGTGCTTTCATGTTTTCCTGTCTGGGGCGAGGAGAAGGGCTTTACGGTAAACCTAATTTTGATTCCCAAATGTTCTACCGTTACATCAAGGATATTCAGCTGGCGGGCTTCTTCTGTAACGGGGAAATTGGGCCAGTAGGCAGTAGTACGTTTTTGCACGGCTTCACCTCAGTTTTTGGGATTTTCCGTGCTAAAAAGTAACAATACAGAATGAAGAATGCAGAATGCAGAATGCAGAATGCAGAATGAAAAATCAACTAATTCGCGCATTCTAAATTCTAAATTCGCGCATTCTGGGCAATCAGTAACTACCTGACTACTGACAGAGCTTTAACTAGATGATTGTTATATTATTGTTCTACTCCCTTTGACCCCCCAGCATCAAGCTGAGTTCGTAAGCGCACAGAGTCAGCGTGAGATGGTAGACCTTCTGCTTCAGCAAGAGTCTCAATAGCACCAGCCACTTTATGGAGGGCTCGGTTGGAATACTGAATCAAACTGGAGTGCTTCATAAAGGTTTCCACACCTAAGGCAGAAGCATAACGAGCAGCACCTGAAGTTGGTAGGGTGTGATTTGGTCCAGCTAAGTAATCACCTACTGCTTCAGGGGTTGAGTTACCCAAGAAAATTGCTCCAGCGTGGTGGATATAGTCTAGTAAGTCCCAAGGTTGGGTAATTTCTAGTTCTAAGTGCTCTGGAGCAAACTCATCAGACAGTTGTGCTGCCGCTTCCAAAGAATCAACAACAACAATTAGACCGTAGTGAGCGATCGCTTTTTCTGTCAACAGGCGTCGTGGATGGTCTTTTAGTTGCTGCTGGACTTGCCCCTGCACTTGTTTGGCTAATTGAGCATCAGTGGTCAGGAGAATGGCTGCTGCCATTGGGTCATGTTCTGCCTGAGCCAATAGATCGACAGCCACATGAACTGGATGAGCTGCCTCATCCGCAATAATTAATACCTCAGAAGGACCAGCCAGGGAGTCAATCCCTACAATACCGTAAACCAGTTTCTTAGCCAGGGTTACGTAAATGTTCCCCGGGCCGCTAATCACATCCACGTTGGGAATGGTTTCGGTCCCAAAGGCTAAGGCTGCAATTGCTTGGGCACCACCTACCCGGTAAATCTCATCAATACCAGCTTCTTGAGCAGCCACAAGCACAGCTGGATTAATGCTTTGATCAGGTCTTGGTGGGGTGACCATTACAATTTTTTTTACCTGAGCTACCTTGGCTGGAATAGCATTCATTAACACAGTACTGGGATAGGACGCCCTACCTCCAGGAACATATAGTCCAGCCTTATCTACAGGAGTGTAGCGCTTCCCTAAAACCACATCATCTTGACCAAATTGCACCCAGGATTTGGGAACACGTTGTCGATGAAATGCCTCGATTTGTCTGGCGGCTAATTGAATCGCATCCAGTAATTCTTTGGAGATCTGTTGGTAAGCCGCATCTAGTTCCGAACCGCTGACTCGCAGTTGTTCTCGACTCAATTTCAGCTGATCAAATTCCTCAGTGTAGTGCAGGAGCGCTACGTCTCCTTTACGCTTCACTGCCTGTAAAACTTCCCTTACAGTTGCCTCTTTGTTCAGCATTTGGTCAGAAGCCGTGCGATCGCGGATACGTCGCAGTTCAGTTTGTGCTTCAGCCTGCTCAGTTATGATTCGCAGCATGGAGTCGGAGTGCCCATCACGCTAGTGTTGCTCGTCCTAGACCAGGTTTATACACTTACCCTGATCAAAGGTGTCTATGTTTCCTGGACTTACTTTAAGAATATAGCTTATAGAGGGTGATGCTTTGGTTACGCTATGGGTGTTGATACTAGTTTAGTATGATATGTGGTATGATATTATTTCTGGTATCATACCATTTTCTACTGGACGTAACTCCTAAACTAAATTAAGTTAAGTAAACACTGCTGTGGCTAATAATAAGTCTGCCCTCAAACGCATAAACATCGCCGAACGGAACCGAGTTCGGAACAAAGCCTACAAATCAGCGGTGAAAACGCTGACCAAGAACTATTGTGCTGCCTTAGAAGAGTACGAACGCCAACCAAGTCCAGAGGGATTGGAGGAAGTAAAGCGCCGAATGTCAGAAGCATACAGCAAAATTGACAAGGCTGTCAAGCGTAAAGTACTTCATCGTAATAATGGCGCTCGGAAAAAAGCAAGTCTTGCCAAAAAGCTCAAAGCTATAGAGGTTAAACTTAACCCTAGTGTGACCGAGTCACCTGCTGTATGATCAGATTGCCTCACTCAGCTGGCGGAGCGCTAAGTGCTGCAATTAGTAATAAGCGCAGAAACCTCTGTTAATTAAACTGAAAATAGATAAATAGATTAAAAACTGTATTGATGCAGTTGATTGATACCCACGTACATATAAACTTCGATGTCTTTGAGTCGGAGTTAGAGCAATTACGGCAGCGATGGCTAGAAGCTGGTGTGGTTCGTCTAGTTCACTCTTGCGTAGAACCGTCTGAGTTTCCAGGCATCCAATCTCTAGGGTCGCGATTTCCCGAACTCTCCTTTGCGGTAGGCTTACACCCCTTAGATACCGAAAAATGGACTTCCGAAACGGAAAATCAGATTTTGACCCTAGCGCGCTCTGATGCTAGGGTTGTAGCGATCGGAGAAACCGGTTTGGATTTCTATAAAGCCAAGAACCAACAACACCAAATAGAAGTGTTCAAAGCCCAACTAGGGATTGCCCACCAACTGGGATTGCCACTGATTATCCACTGCCGTGACGCTGCGGCAGAAATGAGGGGCATACTGCAAGAATTTTGGGAAAGTACCGGATCAATAAGAGGTGTGATGCACTGTTGGGGAGGTAATCCTCAACAGACACAGTGGTTTTTGGATTTGGGGTTTTACATAAGCTTCAGTGGCATTGTCACCTTTAAGAATGCCACTCAGGTCAAAGAATCAGCCACCATGGTACCTAGCGATCGCTTACTCATCGAAACAGATTGTCCGTTCCTTGCACCAGTCCCCAAGCGAGGGAAACGAAATGAACCAGCCTATGTCCGCTATGTAGCCGAGTGCATTGCCGGATTACGAGGGATATCTGTAGAAGAGTTGGCGGCTTTTACCACCCAAAATGCCTGTCAGCTTTTTGGTCTTAGCCTATCAACAGCAACTCAAGAACCAAATAGGGATTTGGTAAATCTCAACCAGACCTGAAAGCGGAAAACCATTAGGTAGGTGCTTGATAATTTTAACTCCCCTACTCTGCTAGGGTTTAGTAGAAATAGAATTATGGGGAGACTCTTAGGCTGGCTGTGAAAATCTATGGGAACACCTATAAGAGCAAATAACAGGAAATAATCCGACTCTTTGAATAGTACTTTTGGGAGAGGCTTACGGAAGGAGGGTTGACAAAACAAAGATAAAATGCTACCCTGGTTAGTCTGAATACAACTAACCCAACGACAAGCCCCACAACGGTTTTAGTCTCCAGCTAAGCACAGCCCATGTGTATGGCAGGGCAGATCGGCGGTGGCAAGTGTAAAAACCACAACTAGCACCGGAAGCAAGTAGTCCAAGTCCAGTATAGTTCACTAGAGTGTTTTGGTTGTTTTCCTGATGCCTGAGTTTCTGTCAATCTAGTAATAGACATGGTTTAAATCACCACGGATGGATGCGCGAGAAGTGGAAGATTGAAGGCACTCTAAGCCATTTGATTCAAAGCTATGAACATCTAAAACTGAGGTCAGGTGGTGTTCAGCTTAATAATTCCACCTTTACGTTATCTGTGGGAGTGTCAATTCTAACAGTTGATCTAGTATCTATTAGCTCGAACCCAAGTTTTAAGCAACTGTTCAAGTACAAGTACTGCCTTGGGCAGGGAATCAAAATCGGCGCTGACTTAAAAAGAGTGAAGAACAGACCCCATGACTAATCAGACTTACACAACAGCAACCTATATGTTGCCAGACTTAGTTGAAATTCAGCGTGCTAGCTTTCGCTGGTTCTTGGAGGAGGGGCTAATTGAAGAACTCAATAGCTTCTCGCCGATTACCGACTACACTGGCAAAATGGAGCTGCACTTCTTGGGTCAAAACTACAGGCTTAAGTCTCCTAAATATGATGTGGATGAAGCGAAGCGGCGAGATAGTACCTATGCCGTACAAATGTACGTTCATACCCGCCTGATTAATAAAGAAACCGGCGAGATCAAAGAACAAGAAGTCTTCATCGGTGATTTGCCTCTGATGACAGACCGAGGCACATTTATCATTAACGGTGCTGAGCGAGTCATTGTTAACCAAATTGTGCGCTCTCCTGGGGTTTACTACAAGTCTGAAACCGATAAAAACGGACGTCGTACCTACTCAGCATCCTTGATTCCCAACCGGGGTGCTTGGTTGAAGTTTGAAACCGATAAAAATAACTTAGTGTGGGTGCGCATCGACAAAACCCGTAAACTGTCTGCACAGGTTCTGTTAAAAGCCTTGGGGCTTGGTGATAGTGAGATTATAGATGCTCTGCGCCATCCAGATCGGATA
>NZ_JAAHHS010000323.1 GCF_010692395.1 Moorena sp. SIO3H5 | reverse complement strand
TGGAGTTCCGTCGTGTTCTCTTCCGATCTCCTGTTCCCTGTTCCCTGTTCCCTGTTCCCTGTTCCCTGTTCCCTGTTCCCTGTTCCCTGTCCCCTGTTCCCTGTTCCCTGTTCCCTGTTCCCTGTTCCCTGTTCCCTGTTCCCTGTTCCCTAAAACTAGAAAATTTGAACCTCACCAGATTAAAAGATATATTGATAACTTTTACCTTTTGGCTTTTACCTTGTGCCTTCTTTGCCGTCGTTCTGCTATCGACTGGCGGCGACTTTGTATAGACACAATTTCCGCCTCACTACTCTCTCGTGCCACCCGAATCAACAACCCAGCCGAACACAAACTGGAAATCAACGAACTTCCCCCATAACTAAAGAATGGGAATGGTAAACCAGTAGTGGGAAGAGCCCCAGAAGCAACACCAATATTTAACAGAGACTGTCCGACAATAAACAGCATTGCCCCAATGGCTATTAACTGATAGACTCGGTTTCTTGCCTTAATAGCTACAATCACCGCTAGGGTCATGTATGTCATCAACAAAAACATTAGCGCTATACTACCAGCAAAGCCAAATTCTTCAGCAAAGACAGAAAAGATAAAATCAGTGTGTTGAATCGGTAAATAGAATAACTTTTGTTGGGATAACCCAAAACCAGAGCCCCAAGTACCACCCGAGCCAATAGCCAGAAGACTTTGAACCAATTGGTATCCATCTCGCATTGGATCAGCCCAAGGATTTAGGAATGACATCACCCGACGCCGCTGGTATTCCTTGATGCTGATACTGAGTACTGCCAGCAGGACACCACCAAATGCTGTACCTCCTAAGTAATAAAAAGGTAACCCTGCTGCTAGAGCAACTAGCCACAAAGTCATCCCACAAAGTGCTGTTGTACTCAGATTAGGCTGTAACAAAATTCCCACCAACACCACCATAAAAATCCCCAGCCACGTGAAACGAGTCCGCCACTGAAGCCGGTCCCACTGCCCAAATACCCGAGCTGCCTGTAACACTAGAAACGGCTTCATTAACTCCGAAGGTTGCAGGGGAACCGAACCCACAGATAACCAGCGAGTTGCCCCATTAACCGTTGTTCCCACACCAGGAATTAAAGTCAATAACAGCAGCACCAACAGCCCCAGGAGCAACCAATGGCTGATCTTTAGCAAATAACGCAAGGGTGATCGTACCAATAGGTTAAATCCCACTAAGCCCAAGACTACCCAGATCAGCTGTCGCTTGACGTAGTATGTTCCATCCCCTAATTCGACATCTGCGATCGCATAAGAAGCTGAGAACAGAATTACTATTCCGATCAACAGCCATAGAAACGTTAACCACTTCAGTAACCGAGCACTAACTGCCCAGTCTGTAGTAGAGGGATTAAATAATAGAATCAGGTTACGTAGAGCCACGTTTAATCAGGTTGCTTGAAGGTTGTTCGCTTAGCGTGGCCAATAGGCCAAGGTTATGTGGTTGAACGCGCACGCGTGGCCAAACGCGCCCCGCGTGGCCAATAGGCCAAGGCCAAGGTTATGTGGTTATGTGGTTGTTCGCCCTTGGCGTTCGGTGTCGGTTAGGTTGAAGAGGGAGAAACAAGTATATAAGACTCATGTGTTTTCTATCCCTATGTTGCCCTCTGTTTCCATCCCCCCATTTTGAACCAAAAATCACAAAGGGGTCCTAGTAGACCCCCTGAAATTTTTTTTTTGATAAACAGCTATTATGGAAAAATCATTACAAACCGGTGTTTGTACCTTGCCTACCAGTTGCCAGTTTAACTTTAATAATTTTGCCACCCATTTTCTGGATGCGCTGCTGCTCACGGAACCAGTTCTCGTAGGAAACGAGCTTGGTAAAAAAAGTATTCTGTAACTCCCTTTGTGTCCTAATTCGGCTCGGGCTTGGCACACAAGCAGTTACTTCAAACATCCGCATGAGCTTATTTCTCCTAGTAAGTAAAATTCAAGAAAATTTTAATTCTGGTTTGATCCCAATATGGCTAAAAAACTCCCTAGCGCCTATAGCGAGGGAATAAATTGCTTAATCAAATATCTCAACTATTCCAAAGTCTGGGAGTTAATTGTCAATACTAGACTGTCAAAACTCGTCTGCTTGACTTACGTGAGCCAGATTCGCCTTTAACAAGCTAGCACTCACAATCAACTTCCCAGACCTTAATTACACAGACAACTACAGGCTGGCGAATTCCATCAATACGCTTCGCGCGTTAGCTTAAGCCAGAGCAGATGTAGTCAAAGTATACACCCATTTCCTTACCAGCATCAGGACCAACTAAGCTAGCGGTAACTTCTTTCATGCCTTGGATGGAATTGGTGGTATTACCAATGGGAACACCAAGGGAGTTGTAGGTTTCTTTCAAGCCATTGAGTACGCGCTCATCTAGGATAGATGGGTCACCGGCCAACATCGCATAGGTAGCATAACGCAAGAAGTAATCCATGTCACGGATACAAGCTGCGTAGCGGCGAGTGGTGTACATGTTGCCACCAGGACGAGTGCTGTCGGAATACAACAGGGTCTTAGCAACCGCTTCCTTAACGATGGTAGCAGCATTAGCACTAATGGCAGTTGCTGCACGTACCCGCAGCTCACCAGTTTGGAAATAGCCCTTGAGCTTTTCCATAGCGGAGTCGTCTAGATATTTACCTTGGACGTCCGCAGAGTTGATAACAGCAGTAATTGCGTCTTGCATGATTCTATTTCCTTATTTAACTCAAGTTGTGATTATCGGTTCTACAGACAGACTTGCCTCAGAACACTAGGCAAAGGGGTATTTATTGCCTTACAACAATCCACCAATCACATAATCGAAGTAAGAGCCAGCTTCAGCAGCATCGTCTCCAGACATCATGCCAGTAGCAATACCCTTCATGCAACGGACGCTTTCGGCAACAGCATCAATGGAGGTACCTAAAGACTTGTACATTTCCTTAGCACCTACTAGACCAATTTCTTCAATTGGTGTGGTATCACCAGCAACAATACCGTAGGTAATCAAGCGTAGGTAGTAATCCATGTCCCGCAGGCAAGTAGCGGTCATTTCCGGACCGTAGGCGTTACCACCAGGAGAGACAACATCTGGACGCTTTTGGAATAGTTGGTCTCCAGCTTGCTTAACAATTGTCTCACGGGAGCCTGTCAAGGTTTGAGCGATACGTAAGCGCTGCTCACCAGAAGTAACAAAACCTTTGATACGGTCTAATTCACCAGGGCTTAGATAGCGAGCCTCAGCATCTGCATTCACGATGGATTTCGTGACAATACTCATAGATGGATTCCTCCAGTAAAAAATATCACCAGGTTTGTGTAAACCGGCATTTCCAAAAATGAACGCTCTCTAACTAACCTTGCGGTGTAATTAGAGCTTCTGTCCCATTGCAGTTACCCGCAATGTGCCGGGGAAATCGCCGTTCTCGATACGCCGTCGGAACTTCAGCCGACGCACGTCCCAGCAAAACTTGGTTTGGCTAACCCTGCCTAAATTAAAGGCCTCAATCAAAGCCTCAATCAAAGCAGGTTAATCACAAACCTAGCTTCCGGGAATATTTTGCTACAGATTGTTGACATTTTTCCCAGCTTCGCAACACATCGTAACATTTTCCCTAATAAAGTACGAAGTTATGAAGGGTGAGTTACAGGTTAGTGGCCTTAGTTAAGGGAGTAGGGAGTAGGGAGTAGGGAGTAGGGGTTGCGGAAAATGACTGTACCTCAGTGATGGCAAAGTCATTTTAGTTTGGGGTTGCTATTCCGGCTTCATCAGGTTTGCGCTTTCAAAGTTCAACCTTTAAGCCTCCTGCAAGCCACCGACCACCTTCAACCCTTCAACCTCTAACTTTCAACTTTTAACCTTTAACCTCTAACTTTCAACCTTTAACCTTTAACCTTTAACCTTTAACCTTTAACCTTTAACCTTGGCTAAAAGGCCACGCTACGCTTTCAACCTCCAACTTCCAACCTTCATAATTCAGACTTTTTGCTAACTAATCCGCTGATAGGGGACTACGTCTTCACCAAAGAAGCGGGAGTATTCTGGACTATCAACCATAGCGGTTACTGCAGCTTCTAGACCTTGTCCCGCCAATAGCTGCTGGTAGGTTTGAACCTCACCGTGAGTGTTAGGGGTACGTCCTAGTAAGTGCCGGAACAATAACTCGACTACTTTGGCAGAGGGATAAGCCTGGTAAAAGCGCTGACTATAGGTGTTACTACTTGCCAAGGCTTTAACAAACTGCCGCACCGAAATTTCACCATTGCGCAGTTGACTGTCTAGATGCTGTTGCCGGTATTGATGTGGTACTGGTTCACCAAATAAATCCAGGACTTGGTCATAAATGGCATCAATCACCACGGCGCTTTCGACCTGAGAAATGTTTGGGGTGATGCGGAAAATCCGTGTTGGCTTAGCAGATTTAGGATTCAAGGTTGATTGGTTCCGATTAGAGGAACGACCTACCTTGGCCAGCTCGGAAGGGTTGGTAGCCATCTCCCACTTTTGGGCAGCCATATCTGCGATCGCTTTTCCGGTCAGAGGTAGCTTAGACGAATCCATGCGAGGCTCGACTGGGTCAAAGCTTGGTACCACCACATCAGTATTCTGCTTGGTCTGCTGATTATACAGCTTCTCGGTGTTCGGGAAATTAGCAGCTGGTAAGGTTGGGAAGCGGCGGTACGGGACGGTATCTTCTCCAAATGCCTGAGCATATTCCATGCCATTGACCATTGCGCCAATAAAGCTCCGAATGCCTTCAGAGGCTAGAATTGCGTTGTAGGTCTGGATTTCCTTTTGAGTTAAGGGGGCACGTCCTAGAAAGTGCTTGGTACCCAGCTCAATCACCTTGGTGTTGGGGTACGGGGTGTAGAACTCTTTGATGTATAGATCAGAACAACCTAAGCCTTCAATAAACTCTTTGAGATTAATTTCCCCATTGCTCAGTCGGCTTTCCAGGGAAGTGAATGCTGCTTTGATCAGATAGGGTTCAAGATCCCGCTCAAATATCTGCCGATAAGCTGCTCCAATCAGGACTTTCAAGGCTGGCTTATCATTAAGGTCAATCAGCTTAAAGATCTTGGTTTGTTCACGCTGTACACTTACCCCCTGATTAATCCGGAATTCAACTTCCGGTTCGGTGAGCATCTCTTTGCCCATACCCAGCTCAACAAAGCGAGGTACTTTCTCCTCACCCATGATTGCCATTGCTGATGTCACGCTACCAGACACTCCGGTGCGCATTTTTAAACCAGCTGCCGTCACATAGCGCTCATAGGGAACCGTATCTTCTCCAAATGCCTCAGAGTACTCTTTGCTGTTGACAATTGCCTCTACTACACCGTAGAAACCTTTTTTATAGGCAACATCATAGTAACTGTTCATCTCGGAGCGCCCATAGCTAGGACGACCAAGCAAACGTCGGTGGATATATTCAATTGCCTTGACTACATACAATGGTGTCCAGTAACGTTTGCGGAAACCATCAGACTTCGCCAGCATTAGGATAAACTCGCGGACGGTAATTTCACCGTTTTCCAGCCGAGCTTCCCCTGAAGTCAGCCGTTCACCTTCATAGGGCATAAAGCCAAAGACTTGAAGGTAACAGGCACGAATTACCCTTTGAGTAGAGCTTTCGGCAAATTTGATACTCTTGTCTTGTGTACTAGGGATCTGATCAAGGCGGATCACCTTAGAGCCAAGGGAACCGGGGGACATACCCCTTGCCCCTGGATTACTATTTTGGTTATTGATCCCTGGGCCTTGGTGGATCAGCAGGCGTTTAGTATCTTTGCCAAAGAGAGCGGGGGTGGTAGTAGGATTCCGGGTTTCTTTCGGGAAAATTGCCCCAAACTGAATTTCCAACGAGTCATTACCAGAACCATAAACATGTTGGTCAGGCAGGGGTTGCTCGTATTTGGCAAAGGTATTGAGAAACTGGGCATCTTTACGGAAGGGAGCACTATAGCGCAACAAATCTTGCTGCATCCCCCAGTTACGGCATTCTTGAGCCTCTTGACCATAACCCCTCAGATAGGGAACCGTTTCTTCGGCAAAGTAATCCGAATATTCCTCAGAATCCACCAGGGCATCTACTAGAGCGGGTAGACCACCATCAGAAACAATGGAGAAGTAGCTTTGAACTTCTTCCCTTGAAGATGGACCCCTACCTAGGAAATGGCGGAAAGCTAGTTCTAAGGCCCGACTATTGATAAAAGGTTCAAAGAATTGCTTCCGGTATAGTTCAGATTTGCCCAAACGGCGAACAAACTCCTTCATGGAAATGTTCCCGTTTTTAACTAGAGATTCTAGATAAGAAATTGACAAACCGTAGGCGCGGGTAATGTCACGCTCAAAGATTTGCCGGTAGGCAGCTTTAACTACCTCAGTTTTTTCTGAGGATGACAGACCGGGCTTCATCACAAACTTAGGACGCCGCTCGGCTGCATTAAAGTAACTTTGGGGCAATTGCAGCCCTTGTTGGTCTATCGAAGGCCGTTGCCGCAGTTTATCGGAGGGTGTAGCAGCTTTAAATTCGTTGAGGGTAATGTCAAAGTACTGGGCAACAATCTCCTGTGCCGACTGATCACCTTTGAAATAATCTAGTGAAGCCGCCCGCATTCCCTGGATTGCCACGATTGTGGCATCAGCTGAACAAGCATTTTCAATGACTTCCCGCAAACCTCGAACATTAACCACTATGATGTTGGGATCACCAGCAACAATGGCGTAAGTGATATAGCGCAACATCCAAGATAGGTCCCGCAAGGACTTTTGCATATTCCTTGGGCCATAGCGGTTGATGTCGATGGGACGGAAACCTGGTGGGGTTGGTCCAGTCGGAGAACTAAACAGAGAGCGGAAGCCCGAAAATAATCCACCTCCACTCTCAACAAAGGTACTAGTCCCCAAGGTTTTGGTGTCGGGAACCCCTGTAGCTCCAGCCCCTACTAGGACAGGGTCTTCCTTAGGCTTTTCCAGGAAAGCCATTGGGGAACCACCCACGAAAATCCGGTTAGCCGCCTTGGATACGATTAGGTCTGAGTTTTTGGTGAGCAGATTAGCAATGGCTAAACGCTGTTCTCCAGAACGGAAGTAACCAAGTAGCTCGTTTATTTCTGCATTTCCTAAGAATCGGTCTTGCTGTTCTGCTTGGATAATGGTTGCCGATGGGACAGTTTGATAGAGTTGCACAGGAGCAACTGAGCTTCCACCACTTGCCTTGACACTCATTGGTTTGTTAAAGCTCCTAAATTTTTATGCTGTCATTGCGAACTTATGCCGCAGTTAATAAACACGTTTTAGACACCCATTTGGTAGGTAGGCATTTGGTGTTAGTCCTATCCAATCTCACTTTGGAGCAAGGGATAAGGATAATCTACTAAGGGAGTAGGTTCCATAGTATTTCCCACAGAATTTGCCAAAATGGATGTCATTGCTAAACTCGACTAGCTTTTAGATTAAAACTTTTCTGATCTCTACGGTTTATTTATTAAGAATTGTATAGAATTTAGGGGATCAAGTTCAGGATTGATGGCGATTGATCCCAGTAAACCTTTGAGATTATACTTTATTTTCGTAAAAAATTTACCCTAATAATTAAGTTTTGTAAAGTTTTGTGATGAAAACCTCTCAAGAAACCGCTGCTGCCGTTGAGCGCCTCTACGATACCTACCCTTTTCCCCCAGAACCCTTACTCGATGAGCCACCTCCTGGATACAACTGGCGCTGGAATTGGCGAGCTGCTTATAGTTTTTGTACTGGGCAAACACCCCAAAGAGAGGAGATTCGGATTCTAGATGCTGGTTGTGGGACGGGGGTAGGCACAGAGTATCTAGTTCACCTCAATCCCCAAGCCTCAGTAGTGGGGATTGATCTTAGTGCTGGAGCCTTGAAGGTAGCCCAGGAACGCTGTCGCCGCTCTGGTGCTGATCGGGTCGAGTTTCATCACCTGAGCTTATACGATGTTGACCAAATCGAGGGTCAGTTCGATCTAATTAACTGTGTGGGAGTGTTACATCACTTGCCAGACCCCATCCGTGGGATTCAATCGATAGCTAAGAAACTAGCACCGGGAGGCTTATTTCATATCTTTGTCTATGCTGAATTAGGACGCTGGGAAATTCAGTTGATGCAGCAAGCGATCGCACTTTTGCAGGGTCAAAACCAGGGAGACTACCAGGATGGGGTCAAGGTAGGTCGTCAATTATTTGAAGCGCTACCAGAAAAAAACCGAATTGTCACGCGAGACCGGGAACGCTGGGCTTTGGAAAACCATCAGGATGAATGCTTCGCGGATATGTACGTTCATCCCCAAGAAATTGACTATAACATTGAAAGCCTATTTGAACTAATCGATGCGGCTGGCTTAGAGTTTCTTGGGTTTTCTAATCCTCGCTACTGGCAGAAAGAGCGCTTATTTGGCAAGAATCCAGATTTAATGGCACGCTCAGAAGGTCTGAGTGAACGGGAGCTATATCGGTTAATTGAATTATTAGATCCCGAACTGACTCATTATGAGTTTTTCCTCACCCGTCCTCCCTTACAGCGGGTAGATTGGTCAGAGGATAACGACCTCTTAGCCGCAATTCCAGAACGGCACCCTTGTATGACCGGTTGGCCAAGTAAGTCCCTATTTGACTATGATTACCAACTGGTTAAGCTATCAGACGAGGAATTTACGTTTATCGAAGCCTGTGACCAGAATGGTAGCTCACCCGACGACTCATCCCAATCCCAAACCGTAGCAGAAATTATCAAGCATGTTAACGTCGATTTAGATGGAGTGCGATCGCTACTCCAACGGCAGTTGATTATGCTCAACATTGGTAGTTGATAATTCAAGCAGTCAGCGGTCAGCGGTCAGCGGTCAGCGGTCAGCGGTCAGCGGTCAGCGGTCAGCGGTCAGCGGTCAGCGGTCAGCGGTCAGCGGTCAGCGGTCAGCGA
>NZ_JAAHHS010000322.1 GCF_010692395.1 Moorena sp. SIO3H5 | reverse complement strand
AGTAATAGCACCGACTGTAGAAAATGGAGGTGGTCTGAGTATTCAAGAGATAGAAACTTATCTGCGAGACATTGGGCCAGAATCAATTTGCTTTAGTGGTTTAGTAAATGGCAGAGTTGCAAGTGATGTAGGTTTAGTGGAATTGCTATCACAGCCAGAAGCAAAACAGAATGTACAGCAGTTGAGGCAGAAGTTAGAGTCAAAGCCAGTCAATGGCATAGATCCAGAAAGGTTACATGAACTGAGTGCATCTTTAGGATATAGCTTAGAGTTATGTTGGTCACCAGAAGGTAATCCAGAATTGATGGATGGGGTATTTGTGCGCAGTGAGTTAGCTAAAGCAGGGATAGTGTTAACACCGCTGAGTCAAAAATCGGTTGTAGGAGATAACTGGCATCACTATGGGAATAATCCCTTGAGTTCGCAGTTGGGCAAACAACTGATACCTCAGTTGAGAGAGTATTTGGAGTCGCGGTTGCCAGAGTATATGGTGCCATCAGGGTTGATAGTGTTGTCGAAATTGCCTCTAACTCCCAATGGCAAGGTAGACCGTAAGGCTTTACCTGTACCAGATGTGGCCAGTAGTGTGTCCACAGAATATGTAGCTCCTGAGACGGAGACACAGAAAGCATTAGCAGAGATTTGGCAAGAAGTGTTGGGAATAGAAAAAGTGGGAATATATGATAACTTTTTTGATTTGGGAGGTCATTCTCTAACCGCCGTCAAATTAGTTTCTAAGATATCCACAAATTTCCAGATTAGTCTCTCAGTAAAAACTTTATTATTACACCCAATAATTGCTGAATTAAGTAATATTATGACGGAACTAATACAAAGTAAAAATGTCTCTCAAGAGCCAAGCTCTCAATCAATTAATAATGAAGTTCAGGAAACCTTAAATGAGGAAGTTGTACAAAATAAAAATTCCGAGTATGTACAATTTGAATCTCGTTCTTTGTTATCTTTATTTGCTGTGGGTAAAATTCCTCCTGTCGATGCTGCAGCCTTAGCTTGTTTAGGAGAATATGATCCAGAAATGTTTAGTTGTAGTCGAGATTATCTTGTTGAAAATATCTTTGAAAATCTTCCTTTTTGGCCAATTGTCAAACAGACTAATTGGGGTCGAATTGCAATAATAATTTTTCCGAGATTTATTTCTGACTTATATAGCAATCAAGATGATACAGTACAGGGAATTATTGAAGCATTAGAAATGGCGGGAAGAATTGGTGCTAAGTTTGTTTCTTTGACTGGCTTAATTCCTTCTGCTACTGATTATGGTTTGGCAATTACCAAGGCAATTGCTAATCGTCAGGATTTGCCAAAAATTACGACGGGACATAGAACAACTGGTGCTGCTGTTGTACTTACTATTAAGAAGATATGTGAGCAAGGTGGGCGAGATTTAAGTACAGAAAAAGTAGGATTTCTTGGCTTAGGTTCTGTGGGAATGAATGTGTTGCCGTTAATGTTGAAATGCTTGCCACATCCTCAAGAAATTACTCTTTGTGACGTTTACAGTAAGTTAGAATTTTTGGATAATATTAAACAAGATTTAGTCCAAAAATTTGGGTTTAAAGGTCAGATAAATTTGGCATTATCAAAAACAACAGTTCCCGAACAAATTTACGACTCTACTTTAATTGTGGGAGCTACAAATGTCGCCGATGTATTAGATATTATGCAGGTTAAGCCTGGTACGCTAATTGTTGATGATTCTGGTCCTCATTGTTTTTCAGTGGAGCAAGCTATTCAGCGTTTTCAGGAACGGGAAGATATTTTGTTTAGTGAGGGTGGAATGTTGCGATCGCCATATCCTATGAAAACCACAGTCCATTTACCACCCTCTCTAGAAAAAATAATGAATAATGCTCAAAAGGAAGCAGTTTTTAATTCAAATCCTTTTAATATCATGGGTTGTGCTTTTTCTGGTTTACTATCATCTCAGTTCGAGCAACTGGAGCCTACTGTAGGAATTTGCGATGGAGAAGAGTCTGAATTACATTACCAAATTTTGGAAGAATTAGAATTTGAAGCGGGCGATCTACATTGTGAACATTATGTACTTCCAGAAAAATCAATAGCCAATTTTAGACAGCGTTTTGGCAAAGATTTGTAAGGATTTAGGTGATAGCAATTGCTGGTGAAGTCTGCGATATTAGATCGCAGACTTCATAATAAAAAAGATATCTGATAATTTTTTGTGTTATTATTATCAGATATTAATTGTAGGGTGGGCAGTGCTTTATACCAAGGGTGCATCTCATTTTTGCTGTTTGACACCGTGGTGCCTTAAGGGCAGCAACATAATCAAGGGCTAGAGGCGGAAAATAAGGCTCCCCTAACGCACCCTACGCAACTTTTTTACAAATATGAGATGCACCCCATACCAATTTCAAAGCTGACAATCGTTAAAGTAAGCACTGCCCACCAGAGAATTAATTTTATAGTTAATTCTCTGGTGGGCAGTGTTTATACTAATTGAAAAGCTGATAATCGTTAAAGAGAATTGAGAATTGAGTACAGAATAAAAATGTTAGCGTGGGCGTGGCATTTCTTTGCTGAGAATCGAATTTTTTGGTTCTTCAGTACCTGCTATGCGCTCATTTCAGGTAAAAAAAACAGAAAGCTTACTCTACAACCGACTTTCCGCAGGTAGGGATCACATGCAGATAATTTTCCTACCCCCTTTGAGCACGAAATCAAGTCAAGAGGTAATATTTACGGCAAGGAGCACCCAAGAACTGAAGAATCCACAATCGTTCAGATGTGAGATTGGTAATGTGCTTGACACCATCAACCGTCAGTAAATGAATTGACATGAAACATTGAAAGATCCAGAATTGAGTGGGTTGAGCCGTAGGCTTACCGACCTGATTATCAATCTTTTGTTTAGCTGTCTCTAAAGCCTGACGCACAGAGCGTTGACCCAAACTATAAACCAGCAAGCACAAACCCATGATCATGGCCAAAGCCGCCACTCGCTCAGGGGTATGGAGAAAAACGCTCGAAGTGAAGAATAATGGGTCTTTGAGGAAGCGAAAACCTCGCAAGTCGATTGTTGTGCCTTGTACTCACGAAGGATTTGGTCATGACTCAACACCTGCTCATCCAAGACATTGGTAGCCAACACGAACTTGCCAGCTCGTTGACGTTCAGCAGCTATGACTGACTCTTTGGAGACAAGTGTGGCAGAGTATGAATAGTGTTTGTCAGGGACGGCATCCTTGCGGGGTCTACCGCGTCCTTGGTGTTGAAGAATTTCTACCACTTGCAGGTCATGCAGTTGATGGTAGGGTAACTTTGCGGACAACTTGTCAGCCGCACACAGAGCATCAGGTTGACAAGCAAAGCGTTGATTCTCGTGCCTGATGCAGTGCTCTAGTCGCGAGTGTTAACTGTCTGGCAATACGTTTTTCTAGTTGTTTCGAGTCAGATTCTAACCGCGCCTGACTTTCCACTACTAACCATCGTTGTCGAATATCCCCATAACTGTTACCCACAGGGGCATCTCATAACCCAGTTAGAGAACTTTCTACGAATGCCTCTGGGTGAATCTGTTGTAACAATTCTTTAGCCGCTTTGAGGGTGGCTGGGACTCTCGATACCCATTGCAATTGTGTCAGGAGTTGCAGATTGTCCAAGGTGTAGAGAGCAGCATCGGCGACAAAAAGTGCATCTACATTCCATTGCTGTCTAAATTCCTGGATGAGTTGAGCAAAGACTGCTGAATCTGTTTCATTCCCATCCCCCACTCTCAGCGTACTTGGGGATATCTCCATCGCCGGTGCACATCAGGTCTACCATGAATTGCTTTAAGTCGGGGCGGTGGTCTCTCGAATAACCATAGGTAATGTGAATTGTACCTGGCTGATCCGGTTCATCACCCGAACAGGCGTAATTTCCATCTACGTGCAGGGAACTCGAATCTAGGTTAGTCGCTGCTCATTTCTACCCCAAAATACTTCGCCGCCGCCAATGCTACAGTGACGAAAATTTCGGTGAGTCCGAAGCTGTACAATTTGTCCAAGATGCGCCCCCTACAGTCATCGTTGAGGTGTTCTGGTCTGATCCCAACTCCCTTGTAGATGTTCTGTGGCTTTGCCCACAAAGAACCTTTCAAATAGATACAACGGCGCACTGACAAAGCCCAAACCATTCAGAATCATGGCGCGTGACTACTTGCCCTGGGGTGATAATTGACTGGGGATGATTGCCGTATAGTTTGTCTATTTGTTCGACTAGTCCGATTTCATCACAAATTCCAGCCACTATTCCACAGTGGTCAAGATCCTGTACTCTGATATTAGACGCTTCAATTTTACTCATCTTTTAAAAATACCGGATTTTGGAATCACACCTGCGGAATGTGGGCTACAAGTGATGCAGAGGTGCGACCCGTGGCGAATTTAATAATTAGATGCGGAAAGCGCACCTAAGCGCTGCCGTGGTTTCCACGGGGCTGGAGAGCGATGCAGCGCGGTCTTGGGGGTTTCCTCCATGAGCGACTGCATCAAGACAGGTGCGGACGCAGGTTCCGCACACAGCCCCTCCCCAGGAGCGACTGCATCAAAACAATGATTAATGATTTAGGATTGCTATATGTTACAAGCTTTGTTATCTCCCTGATAGCTATAAAGGATACTATTTTGAACCTTTTGTCAAGGAAGTTTTATAGAAAATTTAAATGAACGTACCCTGGTAAAATTTAGCCATCAAATTATTGATTATACACAATAATTAATGAAACTTAATTCTAATAAATATAATTGTTTTTTACGAAAAATGAGAGCTATATCCCTTGTCTTGTCGGTTTTATAACTATTTTCGTAACCCAAAAAAATAGTGTTGACTTAATCAAAAAATAATGATAAAATACCAAAGGTTATTAAGCCGCCTATCTAATAGTATGCTATTGTACTATCAAAACACACATATGAGCTCCATCACAACCAAGCTCAAACTTAATAATAAACAGAAAAAGATGATGGATCAACACGCAGGATCAGATGGTGTTACAACTGGGTTTTTAGTTTGTGTAATATCGAGATTTAAACCCAATTATAAGGAGCCAAAAATGCTGTGAGCTTGACTTCAATGCCTGTGGTTGAGTAACCGCCGACAGTTTCATAGTCAGCAGGAATTAAACATCAGATTGTCAGGTTATGTGACGTTTGTATGTATCATTCTTTTGGAGCAGTGTAGGGGTGATTATGAATCAAAAATACCAGAGCGATCTAATAGCTATTATTGGTATGGCTTGTCGATTTCCTGAAGCGAATGATCACAACCAATTTTGGCATAATCTTGAAGAAGGAATAAATAGTATTAGTGAAATTCCTTCCCAGAGGTGGGAAGTAGAGAAGTATTATTATGACACTCCCGAAACCCCCAATAAAAGTATTAGCAAATGGGCAGGATTAATAGAATATATAGACCAGTTTGATGCTCAATTCTTCGATATTTCTCCCAGAGAAGCAACAAGAACAGACCCTCAACAGAGAATTTTGCTGGAGTTAAGTTGGTCTTGTATAGAAGATGCAGGTTACTCACCATCTCAACTTTCGGGAAAAGACGTAGGTGTTTTTATCGGGGCGTGTAGCTATGACTCTATTCTATTGATGAACCAAAATCAAGACAATGTAGAAGGTCATAGTGGAACAGGAACTTGGACTTGTATGATTCCCAACCGCATATCTTCATTTTTTAACCTGCATGGTCCAAGTATTCCGATAGATATAGCTTGCTCAAGCTCACTGGTAGCTATTCATTAGGCGGTTAAATCCTTCAAAGAATCAGAATGTGAAATGGCATTGGTAGGTGGGATAAGCGTGTTATTTACCTCAACAACATACATCCAGATGAGTCAACTGGGGATGTTATCCCCAACAGGACAATGTAGAACATTTAGTAGTGATGCTGATGGTTACGTTAGGGGAGAAGGAGCAGGAGTAGTTTTATTAAAGCCTCTGAAAAAAGCAATAGAAGACGGCGATCGCATTTATGGTGTAATCAAAGGGAGTGCAATCAATCATGGAGGTAGAACTAGAACTTTAACATCTCCCAATGTTTATGCTCAATCTCAAGTACTGAATCAAAGCGATTGGCCGTAGGCCACGCGGGGCGCGATTAGCCCAAAGGGCTACGCTACGCGATCGCACAGATAACATCAAGGAAAATAACTGGATAGAGGTAGAACTATGAACTTAATTGAATTCTTACAATACCTTTCCCTAAAAGGGGTTAAATTATGGAGTGAAGGAGGAAAATTAAGAACTGGAGGTTCTCAAGAAGTACTGACCACTGATGTTATTGCCCAACTAAAGCAGTACAAATCAGAAATCTTACAGTTACTAAGGGAAAATCCAGATATATCCCAAGTCCATCCCCTCTCTTATGGTCAAAAAGGTCTCTGGTTTTTGTGGCAGCTATCACCCCAAAGCTATAGTTACAATGCCTCATTTGCTATTCGGATTTACTCTCAGGTAGATATAAAAATTTGGAAGCAAGTCTTTAAAACTTTACAGCAACGTCATCCGATCCTTAAGAGTACATTTCCTAAAGTAGGTGAAGAACCAATTCAATGGATACATCAAAATCAAGAATTAGATTCTTTACAGATTGATGCTTCCAACTGGAACGAAGATGAGTTACATCAAAAAGTGCTTTCAGCTCACAGACATCCTTTTAACCTAGAAACAGAACCAGTGATGCGAGTTAGGTGGTTCACTTGTTCTGAGCAAGACCATATTATGTTAGTGACCATACATCATATTGCTTGGGATGGTTGGTCTGCTAACTTGATTATCAAAGAGCTGCCACAACTCTACCAAGCTATACTAACTGGTGTCGAAGCATCTCTACCACCACTCAATAATTCTTATCAAGATTACGTTCGTTGGCAAAAAGAGTTAGTAGAAGGACAAGAAGGAGAACAACTATGGAACTATTGGCAACAAAAATTGGGCGGGGAATTACCTGTCTTGAATTTGCCCACAGATAGACCACGACCCCCTATACAGACTGATAATGGTGGCAGCTACCCCTTCAAGTTATCAGAAAAGCTGACTGAACAACTGAAGGAACTAGCTCAAACAGAGGGGGCAACTCTGTATATGACTCTGTTGGCTGCTTTTCAAGTGCTTCTGTATCGTTACACAGATCAAGAGGATGTTTTAGTAGGATCGCCTACATATGGTAGGACTAAAGCTGAGTTTACTTCTATTGTTGGTTACTTTGTAGACTCAGTAGTGATGAGAGCAGATTTGTCAGGGAATCTCTCTTTTAGAGATTTCCTTTCCCAAGTACGCCAGACAGTCCTCGGAGCAATAGCTCATCAAGATTATCCCTTTGCTTTATTGGTAGAGAAGTTACAGGTAGAACGTGACTCCAGTCGTGCTCCTCTTTTTCAGGCTTACTTTGTACTACAAAAATTCCTGGAATCTCAAGATCTGCAAAAGGTGTTGTTTAGCAGCAAAAAAACCTTGATGAATTGGGGAGGACTTGAAGTAGAACCATTTGTACTAGATCAGTATGAAAATCAATATGATTTATTCCTGGAAATGCTTGAAGAAGACTCATCTCTGGTTGGGTTATTAAAATACAATTCTGACTTATTTGATGAGCAAACTATTGCTCGAATGGCTAGTCATTTTCAAACTTTGTTAGAAGGGATAGTGAATGATCCGCAACAGAGAGTAACAGCACTATCATTAATGACAGAGATAGAGCGAGAACAGATATTGGTAGAATGGAACAATACCAAAACAGATTACCCCACAGACAAATGTATCCATCAGTTATTTGAGGAACAGGTAGAAAATAAAACAAGTGCAGTAGCAGTAGTATTTGAACAACAAAAGTTGACCTACTCCCAATTAAATAGCAAAGCTAATCAACTAGCCCATTACTTGCAAAAATTGGGAGTAGTTCCAGAAACCTTAGTGGGAATATGTGTAGAGCGTTCAGTAGAGATGGTAGTAGGTTTATTAGCCATACTCAAAGCCGGAGGAGCTTATGTGCCATTAGACCCGAATTATCCAACTTCGCGTCTCAATTACATGGTAGAAGATGCACAACTATCCATCATCTTGACTCAAGAAAAATGGCAACATCATCTACCATCTACAGCAACTCAAGTAATATGTCTGGACCGGGAGCTACCAAATACAGCAAGTTCAGAAAACCTAACAGTATCAATAACATCAGAGCATCAGGCATACATGATGTATACCTCCGGCTCCACTGGTCTACCCAAGGGAGTAAACATCAGACATCAAGGAGTAGTGCGACTGGTAAAAAATACCAACTATATTAAGCTCACAGAAGAAGACATATTCCTACAATTAGCAGCCATATCCTTTGATGCAGCTACACTGGAAATTTGGGGCAGTCTGGTTAACGGAGGCACTTTAGTTGTAATGCCACCCCATCAACCTTCCCTAGCAGAAATAGGAGCAGCAATTAGGGAAAACCAAGTCACGACCCTATGGCTGACAGCAGGGTTATTCCAACTGATGGTAGAAGAGCAACTAGAAAACTTAAAATCATTAAAGCAACTATTAGCAGGAGGAGACGTATTATCAGTAACCCATGTGCAGAAAGTAGTAGAAAAACTCCCAGGATGTCAATTAATAAATGGTTACGGCCCCACAGAAAACACCACATTCACCTGCTGCTTCCCAGTCAAAGCTGATAGTAATCTAGAAAAATCAGTACCCATAGGCAAGCCAATATCCAACACCCAGGTATACATCCTGGACTCAAATTTACAACCAGTCCCCATAGGAGTGCCTGGAGAACTTCATATTGGAGGAGATGGTTTAGCAATAGGCTACCACCACCGCCCCGAACTGACAGCCGATAAATTTATTCCCAACCCTTTTGAGGACTCAAAACTCAACCCCCCCCTTACCCCGGAGGGAAGTCAAAACTCAAAATTATATAAGACAGGGGATTTGGCTCG
>NZ_JAAHHS010000321.1 GCF_010692395.1 Moorena sp. SIO3H5 | reverse complement strand
TCCATTGAGGTTAACTTCACCCCCAAGTAAGGCCATGGTTTGCCCTGTCTCTATGCCTAAAGTAGCTCCAATAACGTTTACTGAGCCAGGATTGCTACCATATTGCAAACCCGTGGGAATATTGATGGTTAACAGTGGTGGGGCATTTGGATCACTAGCGCTAAAGTTGAAACCATTGTCAAATACCGCACTATCAGCAGTGCTAGCGACAAAGGAGCCTGCTACATCTAAGCTCGCATTAGATCCAAAGTTAATACCATTAGGATTGAGCAAAAATAAATTAGCGCTACCGTTTACTCCCAAGGTGCCGAGAATTTGAGACAAGTTGTTGCCAGTAACACGAGTCAAAATATTAGTAATCCCATCGGGATTAGCAAAATAGACTCGTTGACCATTACCAACATTAAATTCGAGAAAACTATGGAACAGGTTACTATCTCGAATCGCTCCCCCTTCGATTAAATCGGCTACTGCACCACGGATAGTCTGATTGGGAGTCACTTGAGAATTTTCATCCCCCAAGGTATTATCTGGGGTAATTTGGGCATTAGTGGGTGAGGCAAGTAATAACCATAGACTACTGACTTCGAGTAATACCACTAAGCCTAATTGTATAAGTGAAATGGTATCTTTGGGTAGCCTTTCTGTGAGGATATTGGTGCTGTAGTGCTTGCTAGATAAGCCATAAGCTTTGTGGGATTGGGGGATGCGATCGCTTTCCATGGAATTGTCTGGCCGATTAGTCTCAGTCTTAGAGTTCCCGGCACTGTTGGTTAGAGGAACACCTGTCTAGCACTGAGAGCTTGCACTTTTAGCAAAGGGAACAGCGGATCACCGGAACAGGGAACAGGGAACAGGGAACAGGGAACAGTAATAAGATTTTATTATTTCACTAATTAAATGGATTTTTATGACTTACGATATTAATTTTTTTTGTACTGGGGCAAGATTTAATATCAACAAAATTCAAAGTATATTTAATTATAAAAAATTAATATCTATTATTAGTTTAAAGCATAGTTTAACTATTTTTAAAGAGTTGTATAATCGTGCAAAATATCAGTATTATCTCTCCCCTATCTCCCCACACTCTTACCTCGATTCCCGATTCCCGATTCCCGATTCCCTTTGCTATAACTAATTATTAATGTTCAAGCAAGCATGGAAGCCTTGACCGAAATGGAAGGAAATCAAGACCAGCAACATCCTCAGGAAAAACGCGATCGCGAAATAGTTAACCGTCTGTTACAACAACAACCTAATGAACACAACTTGGCAGAATTAGCCCGACTGCGGATTCGCTATGACAGCTTTCCCGGTGCTAGAGCCATTCAAAGAGACTTGGATTTACTACTCCAGCGATGGCAACTAACAGAACAACAGCTTTTTGAGAAAAGCCTTCAGATTCACCAAGCCGGTCTCGCCTATAGACGAAACAACAGTTCTGGTAGCCAGGATGACTGGACCTAGTCCTTGATTAATTTTTTTTAACCGATTTGCGAGGGGCTGGGGGTAAAAGCTTAAACATCTGTTTTTCTTGAGTCGGTTTAAGCTTCTGATCAGCGGGAGCTATTGGATCTATCTTAGGTAGATCGATCTTAGGGGGAGACTTAGGGATGGGAACGGTTTTAGGCAGATCATTAGACGAGGCTGTTTCTATAGAAGTATTGAGAGCTTCCAGTTGTTGAGATATCACAGCCTGCTGTTGCAGCTGCTCGGTAGAAGACACTAAGCCGCTTAGTCCATTAACTAAATCCTTGACATTGCGGCGAAACGCTGGATCCCCAGTCAGGTCATCTAGGTCAGCGGTAATCTTTTGGGCATTTTCAAAGGTAACTCGTGCTGAGTCTAGGGTTTGTTGTAATACCAGTAAATTAGTGGGACTGTTGAGAGTATTGGAAACATTACGTAAGTTAGCAGATGCTTGGGCAGCATTAGCTGATAGGTTTTCTAAGTTCCGCAGCATCTGTGATACATCGGTTTGATAAACCGCTGAGTTAACCTGATTCGCGGTAATGGTTAAGTTGCTGGTCAATACACGCAGATCGTTACTGGCCTGAGAGATGCTATCCAAGGTGGTGACCAAATTTCCCCGATTACTGACCAATAATTGATTGGCAGAGGTAATCAACTGATTGAGTTCCCTTGCAGTTTGGCTGTATTCCTGGGAGGTACTAGAAATGCTACTGGTTGCCAACCCGATTAGACTAGATGTTTGATTGGCCGCACTGGTCACAGCATTCGTTGCTTTGGACAAGCCTGCTACCTCTTGCCGCACTATGCGAGACAACTGGGTCATCTCTTTGCTAAGTTCTGAAACATCTCTAGCGGCATTGGAGGCATTGGAAGCAAGGCTATTGATTTTGTCAAAAAACGCTGGATCACCGAAGAGTTCAGCAATGCGATTTCCGTTCCGTAGCAGGTCAGCAAAGGTAGAACCCACGTCACCATCAATCTGATCTTCTTCACAAATAACTAGGGAAGAATTACATTGTGCTCCGAAGGGTGTAAGAGTTTGAGCAGTGGGAGGTAATTGTCCTAGAGGCAGGATATCCACATTGGTAGCACCAATTAAACCAGATTGATTAGCTTCAATCTGGACATTGCGGGGGATTAACAATCCAGGGTCATCAACTTCAACGGTGACATTGACCCCATTAGTACCGGGTTCAATCCTAGTGATTCTACCAACTTGGACACCGCGATAGCTAACTGATGCCCCCACTTGCATCCCAGCAGCGTTGCGAAAATTGACAATGAATTTATAGCTATTTCGACCTAAGGTAATCCCACTAACCCATACCACAAGTCCACCGAAAACAGCAAGTCCTGCTACTATCAATAAGCCAACGGAGCCTTCTCGAATTGTCCGCGATCGCATAGTTTAACCTTTTTTACCGTTTCCCCTCACATTTACTATGATGCTTCACCAACCACTGACATCCAAATTTGAACCCACTTGAGCTAGTTTCGAGTAGTCCATGGGGTCAGATAGATGAGGTAAAATCCCCAAAACCTTAACATTGGTTAGACTCTCGATTAACCTAATCGGAGCCAACTGATTAATTTCTTCGGAGGTACGAGGTTGGACACAATTGAGGACAATGCCTTTGAGGTCAACTCGTGATGAGCGTGCCAGGGCAACATTAGCAACCAATTGTGCGATCGCACCTAATTCTACCGGCGCAACCAATACCGTTGGCAATCGCCAATCCCTTGCCAAATCTGCCACAATCAGTTCATGAGTCACCGGTGAACCTAGTCCTCCCAAAGCTTCCACCAAGACCATATCCCGCTGACTGCGCAGAGTATTGAAGCCTTGCCAGACCTTTTCGAGGTCAACCTCTCGTCCTTCTATATCTGCAGCAACTGGTGGTGCTGCAGGGGTTTTAAACTCCACGGGTGTGATCTCCTCCAGGGTTTGACCCAGGTCAAATAGTTGGTGGTAAATTTCGCGATCGCCAATGCCAGTTTGAATCGGCTTGAATATCCCCAGACTCTCTTGAGGACGGTAAGTCTGCCAATAAGCAGCGATCACAGAAGTCAAAACCGTTTTGCCGATCTCTGTATTGGTGCCAGTAATTAGTAATACGTTCAAGATTGAGTCACTCTCAGTCAGTAAGGCTAATATCTACAGCAAAGTTTCTTTCCTGTTTAGCAATTACATCTACTATATACTCACCAGCAATAGGCAGCTTACCTTGCCACCGTTGCACCCCTGAAGCCTTTTCCACTAACTTCCCATTGGGATAGCGGATCGTTAAAGCCACATCACTTTCAATCACCTCTAGCTTCAATTGCTGACCCTGTTTAGCCTTCACCAAGTAGCGCTGAATCTTCTGGGGGGTAGTGCTACCGACCAGCCGCAAACCCTTAGTTCCCTGCAACAAATTGACCCGTTTTATCTTATACTCAGCAGTTGGTTTAGGTGTAGGTTTCGGTAATGGTGCTTCTGTTAAGCTTAATCCTAGCTGATAATCGCTATTCGACAGACCCTTAACTGGACTTAGCTGAATCGTGTAGTTGCCAGTGAAAAGAAATTTCCCTTCCCATTGTCGCACCCGCTTAGCTCGATTGTCCACTAGTTTTCCGTCCGGGCCAAGCACTGTCATCAAAACCCCTTCATCACTGAGATATGCCTTGAGGGTTTGGTCTTGTTTACCCTGGATAATGTAGTTAATCGTGTGATTAGCCTTTAAATTCCTGGATTTTGAAAGGGTTTTACCAGCAGCAAGCTCTAGACGCTGACTGTAAATTTGAGGCTTACTCTGGGTTGGACTAGCGCTAGGAGTCGCAGTGGGAGTCGGACTAGGAC
The DNA here is from genome assembly GCF_010692395.1 of Moorena sp. SIO3H5. Taxonomy (GTDB): domain Bacteria; phylum Cyanobacteriota; class Cyanobacteriia; order Cyanobacteriales; family Coleofasciculaceae; genus Moorena. The sequence goes on along the minus strand of NZ_JAAHHS010000321.1, from coordinate 4,660 downwards.
TAGGACTAGGACTCACTGACACCTTAGGACTTGGAGATTTTCCAGTGTCCTGCTGATTAACATTGCTCACCCAGACCCAAGAGCCTATTCCTGCCAGCACTGCTAGTCCTGTAGCTATCCCAAGCAGCGGCCAAGGACTATTCCAGATAGAATTACCCGTGGCTTGAGACATCACCGGTTCACTCGGTTCTCCACCTCTGGCCTCCCTGGGTGTCCCACCTTCAGCTGATACCACCGTTGTCCCAGGTATTGGCTTGCGCTTTGGCAGTTGGGGAGTTAACCCAGAAGCTTGAAAGGCATACAATACTTCCCTAGCTGATTGGTAGCGATCGCTTGGTTGATAACTAAGCATCCGATTTAATATCTCAGCTAACTCATCGCTAACCCTAGCCGAGGGACGCCAGTTCCAAGTCAGATTAGTATTATCCATCAGTTCTCCTGGTTCTTTTCCAGTCAGGAGCACTATAGAAGTCACTGCTAGGGCATAGAGGTCACTACTTGGATACACCTGACCGGTCTGAATTTGTTCCCTGGGAGCGTAACCGCTTTTGCCAATACTAGTTGTTGGTGTGGGAGTATCTGGCAATTGAAGACGAGTTGCCAGTTCCTGTACCACACCCAAATTAATCAAAACGGGTATACTGTCTGTTTCCCGCATGATAATGTTATCGGGTGTGATATCTCGGTGGATAATCCCTTGGCTGTGGATGTAGTCCAAAACTGGCAAGGATTGCTGCAATAGCTGACGGACTTCCGTTTCTGATAAAACTCCCAATTTTGTCGGGCTAGCCAATGGAACCGGTGATTGCACTTCCCGATCCGGATTAGAAGATAGAGGTTCACTTTGATTAAGAAGGGCTTTGCGTTGTTCTAGGAGGTCACCATAGGTTTTTCCCTCTACGTAGTCTCGCACCAGAAACAGCCGTCCTTCCTCTTCAAAAGTCGCTCGGAACTGAGGAATTTGCGGGTGTTCAATTTTATACAGGATACCTGCTTCTTGTTGAAACAGTTGCCTTGACTTATCGAGATTATTAGTTTCTGTCTGAGGGGGAATAAATTCTTTGAGGGCACAAGGTTCATTGAAGCGCCCTTGATCCTCTACCAGGTAAGTCCGATTGAATTCTCCTTGGTCAAGGACACGGAGCAGATGGTAGCGATTTTGCAGAATAGTGCCAGAGGCAATCGGTGGTTCCATCGGTGGTAGATCACGTATTACGGACAATAAGGCCGGAGGAGTATTCTTGAAGTTTAGACTGTATTATGTTGCTTTGGAACGTCACCGATTGATTCCAACCGTTCCGTTGAGCCACAGAGTTGAGCCACAGATAAGTTGATCAACATATATATCAGGGTTTACCCAACACTAGACTCCAAACACCCTTATGGTGTACAATCCGCAACCAGACCGTACAAGTATCGTTATCGCGTAAGTCCTTTAGGGAATAGGGAATAGTAAATAAATAGGGAATAGGGAATAGTAAATAAATAGGGAATAGGGAATAGTAAATAAATAGGGAATAGGGAAAAAATCCTCTGTACCTAATGAATAGGATAACCGCTATATATGTTGTTCTGGTTTATTAGAACATCACGCTTATGTTCATTGCTATCTTATTTGGGTGTGGAACTATCTTAAATAACTACCTTACTTGAGTAGATATACAGTTGTTCAAATTAAGTACAATAGTTAGTTTTCGTATTTTAGTAAGAAACTTAAAAAAACCTGCTTGAGTTCTCAGGTTTTTATGATGGCTATACACTATATATAGTGTCTTTAGTCAACACCTCTGTCAGGGCAACGCTATAAAAATTAATAAAATATTAATTAAATTTAAATAAATAATTATAAAAATTATTATAAAAAGGATATTCTTAGAATGTTAAGATCGCGTTGAAATAAGCTTCGAGGGTTTGCTGTGAGCAGTTCAGTTACTTTAGAGCTTCAACCTATTCTGCCCCAGATTGCCGATAACAATCGTTTAAGACTATTTTCTGGTTCGGCAAATGTTTCCCTTTCTCAAGAAGTAGCACGCTATTTAGGCCTCGACTTGGGACCGATGGTACGGAAACGATTTGCTGATGGGGAGCTCTATGTCCAAATTCAAGAATCGATCAGGGGGTGTGATGTTTACCTGATTCAACCGACTTGCTATCCGGTGAATGATTACCTGATGGAATTACTCATTATGATCGATGCTTGCCGTCGAGCCTCAGCGCGGCAAGTTACTGCTGTAATTCCTTACTATGGTTATGCGCGAGCAGACCGTAAAACGGCGGGACGTGAGTCCATTACAGCCAAGCTGGTGGCTAACCTGATTACTGGAGCTGGTGCTAATCGGATTTTGGCCATGGATTTGCACTCCGCTCAAATTCAAGGTTATTTCGATATCCCCTGTGACCATGTCTACGGTTCACCAGTATTGCTACAATATCTGGCTTCTAAGCACCTAAGCGATCTAGTAGTAGTTTCGCCGGACGTTGGTGGTGTGGCTAGAGCCAGAGCCTTTGCCAAAAAGCTATATGATGCCCCCCTTGCCATTATTGACAAGCGCAGGCAAGCTCACAATATCGCTGAAGTGATGAATGTGATTGGGGATGTCAAGGGTAAAACTGCAGTGTTAGTGGATGATATGATTGACACTGCTGGCACGATTTGTGAAGCTGGCAAAGTACTGCGTCAAGAAGGGGCTCGTCAAGTCTATGCTTGTGCAACCCATGCCGTGTTTTCGCCACCAGCTGTAGAGCGCCTCTCTAGTGGAGTGTTTGAAGAAGTAATTGTTACCAATAGTATTCCACTACCGGACGCCAAACGGTTTCCACAGCTGACAGTGCTTTCAGTGGCTAACTTATTGGGTGAAACCATCTGGCGTATTCATGAAGACTCTTCTGTCAGCAGTATGTTTCGTTGAAAATCCCCCCTGCTCCAGGGGGGATTTTCATTTTAAATAGTTGTATTGAGTGTTGAGTGTTGACTAGATACAACCAATGGTTAAGGGTCAACCAAGAACGTAACTCGGTTTCAGCCAAGATTCAATTAGCCACTAACAATTATTCGTTTGGATAGGAGGTGGGGAGAAACCGGAGATAGGGAGATAGCGGTGCGACCCCGCGCTTTTTAAAAGCTAAGTTTGAACGCGAACCGTGGGGTAATTTTTATTAATAAAAAGTGCGACCCGTGGCGAATTTAATTCTTAATGGATCAAGCGCACCTTAGGTATTTTTAACCAAAAAAAACCTCTCCTCAGCACCCCACCTCCCTGTCAAACCATTGACCTGTTTGCCCACGAATGGTGCTATTATAAACGGTTTTCAGGTGTTAGGGATTGAGATTAAAAATGGTTAAAACTCATTGAATACAGGCTTCCAGCTTCATTTTTGTATTCTGAGTTTTAACGTTTATTTATACCCACCTAAATTATCTTCTTATCTAAAAATTAAAAGAGGCGTGATTTTGATGGGAAAACAAGAATCTTCTGATTTGGTATCTGTGGACAATAAATACACAGAACTCGCCAAGTATTATGACAACTTCATGACATCTGGCTATTATGACTATAAGGATTATGCCACATCATTGCAGGAAATTTTGGGTGAAAGAAGAAAAATTCTGGATATGGGTGTGGGCACCGGCTTATTAACGGAGCAGATGTTGTTATTGGAGAATTATCATATAACAGGTATTGATTTTTCTCCCGCAATGGTTGCACAAGCAGAAGTAAGACTCAAGGATACTTCGGTTAGGCTAGTATGTACAGATATTGAGGATTATGAAATCAGGGAGACATTTGAGGCTGTTATTTCCACTGGGGGAGTTCTCAGTATATCGTACAGAGAAAAAGAAAAACAATATCGGCTGTATAGTTATTGCTCTAACAAAGATGCCCAGATGAGATTGCTGAAAAAACTGTATGATATTTTAGATAAGGATGGTATTTTGTGTATCTCTATTCAAGGGGAGCATACCAATTATGAAATGCCAATCAAAGATGGGATCGTGTATACGCAAACAACGAACTTTGGAGAACAATCATTACAGAAGACTTATAAATTTTCAGAAAATGGCAAGATACTTTCTCAACAACAAGTGCAATTACTATTTTTCGATGAAAGAGAGTATCTTAGCTTGTTCGCAACCGCAGGGTTTTCCTTGGTTGGGCAAGAGCGGACGAAAAAATTCTGCATTTTTCGGAAAAACGAATTGAAAAAAGGGTAATAATTCAGGTGAGGGCGGGTTTACAAAATCTTGAAATCCGCGTCTCACTAACCCCAGCTAATATAGGTGGGGTTTGCGAGGCATTTGGTTAAATTAGCCACAGGAAATTATTCCTTGCTCCTGTAGGGACTAACGTCTAACTCACCATTAGTTTTAAACACTACTCGAAAATGACCAAGGGGCTTCTGGGGTACTAACCCAGTCCCTTCGCCACCAATTCCAGCTGCTGCTGGCTTCATTAGGCGTTCTAGAGGAGTTTCTTGGGAGTAATCCCAAGACTCTTTATCAATTGCTTCATAATCAGCAATGATACCCTCTTCAGTCACACCTACCCGATAAGTTAAATCTTGAGGATAGCTGGAGGTTTTATTCCAACTGTCACCAATTTTCTCAGACACCTTGCCTTTCAAATCGTTAATGACAGCGCTGTCATTAACGATTTGAAAG
>NZ_JAAHHS010000320.1 GCF_010692395.1 Moorena sp. SIO3H5 | reverse complement strand
CCGTTATCCTAACTCAAATACCCCCTGGGATTTTTTCTGGAACCAAGAATTTTATCACTATCAACTTCAGTTATTTGATGACAGTAAAATAGAGGAATTTATTCAGCGCTGGTACTATAGTCAGATTCAAGACAAAGCAGAAGCACAACGACTTAAAGAAAGCCTGAGCAACTTACTATCTGAGCATCAGCAGATTAGAAAGCTGGCACGAAATCCCCTATTGTTGACAATTATTACTTTAATTCACCGCTATCATTTCCGATTGCCTTTGGAGCGCTATCAGCTTTATGACCAGGCAGTAGACCTGTTATTAACCTCCTGGTATAATAAACCAGATCTTAGTAATAATCACACGCTGAAATATCTGAGATTGAATGATTGTAGACGATTGATGGAACGTCTCGGGTATTGGATGCATACCCAGGAGAGTAAAAAGGAAAAAGATAAAAAGGATAAAAAAGGTAAGATAGTAATTAATCGAGATGAACTGATCGCTTGGCTTGGTAGAGAAATTAATACACTCAAACAGATTCAGTTATACGAGGCCAAAGCAGAGGCAAAAAGGTTGGTTAATGTAATTAGCGTTCGCGTAGCGGCTCCAAAGGAGCATCGCACTGGCATTTTAACACAACAAGGGCTGGATGGTTACGCCTTTATCCATAAGATATTTCAAGACTATCTGTGTGCTCAAGAAATTATCTATAAAGCCGATAATGAAGGTAATTTTGAGATTATCCTGACTCATATCCAGGACCATCTCCATGACTCTTACTGGCAAGACGTATTGCTGCTACTAATTGCTCAGCTTAAACCAAAAAAAGCCGCTAAAGCAATTCAGGAAATTTTAAATCATGGCAGTGATTATGAGTCTTGGTTACATCGGGATTTATTATTTGCTGCCACTTGCCTTGCAGAAAATCCTCAACCCTTGAACATAGCAGATAATTCATTACTGCAAGAAATTTTAGCAGCATTAGTTACCCTAGCAGCCAGTGATTCACGGCGAGTTGGTTACCAAATTCATCAGCAAGTCTGTCAAACCCTTTCTGACTTGAATCAGACTGAGATTAACCTTGATGTTTTACAACTATTGAAAGATAGAGCAAACTCTCAGAAAGATACACAATCCCAGGAAACCCAAGTCAAGTTAGAGCAAAACCAGTTAGGGCAAAACCAATTAGGGGAAAACCCGACAGTCCTCAAAACCTTTTTGGCAGGGTTACAGCATAATAATGATACCGTGCGTCACCAGGCCAGTGAGATATTAACTAGTGATAGATTAACTAGTGATAGATTAAATAAATTAGACTATCCCGACTATTCTCTCACTACTACCGAGCACACTAGTTTTCCAAAAAATCCTCAGAACTTATCACTGAGTACTATGGTCAGATTAGAAAATACTTCAGAAAGCTTAGTAAATACATTGCTGAGCTGGCTAAAAGATGACGATGCTACGGTTCGTTCTGAGGCAGTTTTAGCATTAGGTGAATTGGGTCAGGCTTCTGACCCAGTAGTGAATAGCTTGTTGATGCGGCTAAACGATAAAAATGCTCGTGTTCGTTACTCCAGTATCTGGGCATTGGGCAAATTGAAACAGGGTCGTAAAACCGTTATGAGTGCGTTATTAACAAGGCTAAACGATCAAAATTCTCGTGTTCGTTGCTTGAGTGCTTCGGTGTTGGGTAAATTAGACCAGCCTGGTGAAACCGTAGTCAGTGCTTTACTCACATCCCTCAAGGATAAAGATTCTGATCTTCGTTGTGCTGCTGCAACTGCTTTAGGTCAGTTAGGTAATAGTCAGTTAGGGAACCTTTCTGAAACAGTGGTCAGTGCTCTGCTACCACAGCTAGAAGATCAAGATTCTGATGTACGTTGCGCCACTATTAATGCCTTGAGCCAGTTGGGTAATTCTTCACAAGTTGTGATCACTGCCTTGCTCGGGTGCCTCAAAGATGAGGAGTCTGGTGTACGTGCCTCAGCAGCTGAAACCTTGGCTGAGTTAGGTAAACCATCTAGTTATGTGTCCAGTGCTCTTGCACAATGGATTGAGCTGCACCAAGCCTCAGACTATGTGGGTAGTGGGATTGATGCTCTATGGAATTTGAAGACCGCACACTAGTTTATAACTTATAGGCCATAAGTTATAGCTCATTAGTTATAGGTCATTAGTCATTAGCAACTACTGATCAGATTAATGTTGAGTCACCAAAGACTAATGACTATCGACTAAGGATTTCAGCCTCCTGTACCCGTAATTTCTCAGATACCCTTAAATCGACAAAAATTCCACATCCTTAGTCATATTCAACGTATCCACAATCTTTTCCCCAGTATGATAAGCCGCTAGCAGAACTTCGCTAGTTTTGCCCCATGCGATCGCACCATTAGCATCTAGAGCGATAGCTGCAAAATCTCGCTGATTCTTCCGAGCTTCCTTAAATGAACGCTCCATGGCATTCACCAGGGATGAACCATCAGTGACTCGCACCACAATCCGTGCTGCTAGACACTCTTCCATAATGTCTTCCCCGATACCGGTGCAGCTCACTGCTGCATCAGAAGTAGCGTAATTTCCTGCTGGCATCGCGGAGTCACTGACGCGACCAATCCGTTCAAAACCCTTACCACCAGTAGAGGTTCCTGCTGCCAGATGACCCCGGCTATCTAGTACAACCACACCAATGGTTCCCCGTCGAGCTTCAGAGCTGGTCACCAATTCGTCCTCAGCAATCACTCCCGCCATCTTATGGCTAAAATTTGCCTGCCTTTCTTTGAGCCACTCTTGTAACCGCAGCTGCGTCATAGGATTGTAAACCGGCAGTTGCAGGTCTCGTAACAATTCTGCAGCTCCATAGTCCGACAGCACCCGGTCATCAGAGCCTTGCAACGCTTCTGCCAGCTCGATCGGATGCTGCACTCGCGACACATTAATCACACCGCTGAAGCGCTGAGATTGACCTTCCATCAGGGACGCACTCATCCGGATTTGCCCATCTGATTGCAACACCGAACCGGTTCCAGCATTAAAGCGGGGATTATCTTCTAAGAGTTGGCAGCCTCGGACAACACCATCAGTCGCACTAGCACCCTTGACTAACAAGGCATAAATCTCCTCAATAATTGAGTAGAGGGACTTGCGAATCGCATCAGCCCCTCCTTTGCCTTTTATAGAACTACCAGCACCACCGTGGATAATGACTTTGGGACACACCGTCTTCACAAACATACACAAGAATGAAGAAAACATTAAGGATTAAAACATTTAGTGTGAATTATGAATCTCTGATGTGTCAAGTGTGAAAATATACAAAACCAGAATAGTTGACTAATAAAACTCCTCGATCCAGCCCTGGTTATCCTTGATACCTCATCCGAGCTTCACACCAGATTTCCTTCTACGACAGCGTTCTGAGCAATATTTAACCTCCTCCCAACAATCTTGCCATTTTTTGCGCCATGTAAAGGAACGTTGACAAACAGGGCAAATTTTTGTTGGCAGGTTGGATTTCGATTGCTGGCGTGTCATATTAGTTTTATTATAGAATATAAATAACTATAATTGTAACAAATTATTAACCTAAATGAAGTTTAGTTAATAATTTTAACAAAAGTTAATTATATGCCAGGGCAAACCCATCTAAATTCCACACCCCTTATCCAGTAAGCATTTGATCAATTCATGAAAAACAAGACTTGATCCCTGAAATTCTCACCTAGCCTGCCTTTCAAACATAAGATGGGTTTGCACTAAATTATATGCCGGTTAATTAGTAATCGTTAATTAGTAATCGTTAATTAGTAATCGTTACTTGGTAATTGGTAATCGTTACTTGGTAATTGACCATTTTTTAGTGGGGAATTGTCTATAGCCATGTCCATATAGGTTGTGAAATCTCACCGAAGCCGGATGCCCAGAATAACAATGATTTTGGGTATTTTGGGTTTCTGTATGTTATACAACTCGTTTATAAAAACAAAGCGTTTTTGGTACTATTTTTCATACTTATGGGCTGCCAAGTCCTGGGTTTTATGGATTAGGAGTAGGCAATTAGGAATAGGCAATTAGGAATAGGCAATTAGGAGTAGGCAATTAGGAGTAGGCAATTAGGAGTAGGGATAAGGCAATTGACTGTAAACCCTAGACTAGGAGAAATGCTATAGTGATGGACGAAATAACCCTTCTAATCTTTCCCAAGGAATCGATAACTAGATAATAATTAATCAAACTAAAAATTAATCAAACTAAAAATTAATCAAAGAACCTATGCAACCTATTCGACAAGGCGACGTTATTTTACTTCCTGTAGAGCAAATCAATGGACAACAGTTACCTCACCTAACCCTAGCAGAAGGAGAGGTCACTGGACATTCTCATCGCATCAGTGATGGTGTTGCTCAGTTATACGAAAAACATGGACAAATTTATCTACAAGTTCTTTCAGAAACAGCAACTTTAACTCACGAAGAGCATCAGCCAATTGAGCTTCCCCAAGGTAGCTGGATGGTACGAATTCAACGAGAATATAAACCTCAAGGATGGCGATATGTTGCTGACTAATATCATGTCCGGTTGACTACTTATATAGCAAAGGGAGTAGGGAGTAGGGAGTAGGGAGTAGGGAGTAGGGAGTAGGGAAAAACAATTATCACAATTCCTACACGGATCCCTATTCAAACTTGTAACGTGAAACTTGATAACTTGTAACGTGAAACTTGTAACTTGATAACTGGCAACTTGATAACTTGTAACGTGAAACTTGTAACTTACCAATTACTAATTAATAAGCATTCAGCTGTTCACACAATTTCTGATCCTTAAACCTTCTCCAGTCTAACCAAAGCATTGTAGTCTGGAATATCCACTTCAGGCGATCGCTTACCTTTATCCAATAGGACATTTCCTTCGGGCCAATGTACCTGTAAATTTCCTGGTGTAATCGGTGCGATATGGATGTGTCCCTTGGAAATTCGCCTGACCTCTCCCCAGAAAACCTTAGCTGTGACGATGCGCACCCCAGGGGCAGATTTTGAACTAGCAGCAGGGTTCCTCTATTGTGAAGGAATTGTAAAGCATCGGGATGATATTCTACGGATTAGCTACTGTGTCGATTCTAATCGAGATGGTGAGCAGCGCTATAATATTGTGAATGTGAACCTGAGGGAAGAACTTACTCCAGATTTGCAGCCCCTGGAAGGTCACTTTTTTACCAGCAGCGCCTGTGGAATTTGTGGAAAAGCTAGTCTTGAAGCACTACGGTTGCGAGGGTGTTCAGTGATGTCTGATGCTATGGAAGTCAGCACTGATGTGATTTACAGCCTCTCGGAACAGCTGCGTTCAGCTCAATCAGTGTTTTCCACAACTGGGGGAATCCATGCTGCTGGGTTGTTTGTATTTTGAATGGATTAGACAGTAAATTAATACCTAGTTTGGTGCGGGTAAGGCAGGCAGGATAAAAGCCGAAGCGGCTCGAATGACAGCGGAACGTTCCTTGAAAGGAACGCGACCCCCTGGATAGGTTGTATATTGCTGACAAAATTCTACTAATTCTGTCGCTGATTCAGTCGTTGATAATCCACTTAGAATAAAAGTGAGTCGGTCAGGAGCAGCTAAAGTCACATTGCAAGGGCGACTACAGGCAGCCATACAGCGAACCTGCTGAAGATGAAAGGTATCTTGCAAATTTCGGGCAGCTAGTTCAGTTTGGAGTTGGTTGATAAAGTATTGGCCGATACTTTTTAGCTACCAGAATCTGCCAAAAGCGGATTCTGGCTCACTAATGCAAGCTGATTCCTCAGCCAGGGGGTATCTCCCAAGGCATGGCCGTAGGCCACGCTGCGCGAACGCAGAAAGATTCCACGAGCGCCGTTGATGTCTCTGTCCATTGCACGACCATCAACTTTTGATTTGATTATTTTACTTCCGCCAATGTTCACCATTTCGCCAGTCCAGCTAACCGTTTTGCTGGTATAAGCTTCACAAACATCTACTACTGTCTTGCCGGTTAAGAAGGCTTTATGCTTTAGGAATTCTTTGAACCGATAATGAGCAAAGTTGAGCATATTGCGGACAGTCTTAGATCTGAGTTTTCTATTTCCTTTTTTTGACATTTGAGATGTCTCAAAAGTAGGAAGTAGTATCACATCAAAGTTGTCTACAAGAAATCTGGCTGCTTTGTGATGGAGTTCATCTATCAAGTTTTGAATCCTGATTATCATCCGGCGAGCAGCTTTCCTCATTCGGCGTTTTTGTCCACGTTTAGCTTTGCTAATTTTGGACAGTAGATTATCTAGGTGCTGGCACAGTCTTTGGATTTGGGAAAAGTCTCCATGTCCAATCTTTCCGACGGAAGTCTCACTAAAAAAGGTGAGGAAGGTTCTGACTCCAGGGTAAGCAAGCAACTACTCGCCCTTGGTTATCGGTTTTCTCTTTCGTTGCTTCATGGGGGACCACCAAATAGTAATCCCCATTGTGGCTGGTTAGTCTGCAATCTCCAATATTGCTGGGAAGAGACTCTGCATAGGATATCTCCCCTAGCTTGGTATAATAGACGCCTTTCTCAGATACTGCCGACTTTGGTATGTAACAAGACTGTCTTGGGTTTTTACGAGACCTAAATCGGACTCGATTAATCTGCGAAGTCTTTTTGTACTTCTTTTTTGCCTCCCGTACGGCGGTGCAAGCATCCTTTATCGCTATGGATTTAATTTGATAAGGCACTGACTTACACCACTTGGGTAGGTCGTTTAGTATGCTGGTCTTGATGGCCTTCCAATTGGCCTTAACTTCACCGCTTTGAAGAATTTTGACGGTTTTGTTGAATACGTAACGGGACACCCCAAACCATCTGCGAATAAGCGATCGCTGTTCAGGGTTTAGGAACACTCTTATCTTCTTCGATTTTCTTACCGTATTTTCTGAGTCCGTGGACAGGCCGCGAAAAGACGTGAATGATGGAGAGAAGATCTGCGGTTTGCTCGGACTCGGGACAACTTTCAGGTTGGTCGAGAACCAGGATTTTTCCACCGTTGAGACCGACCAAGTACTCAATGAGTTCAAACCCGAATCGGGTGAGCCTGTCTCTACAGGTAACAATAATTGTGAGCTGATCTCCGCGCACAATTCGTTCCAATATGGTTCTAAGACCTTTCCTTTTTTAGTTGAGTCCTGACCCGATGTCAAAGATGATTTCCGCTTCTGGGAAGAGTGAGTGGAGGTAGGCGATTTGCCTGGCAAGGTCGTCTTTTTGCTTGTGGGTACTGACTCGACAATACCCAATGCTGAACTGACAAACTGGATCCACACCTCTTTTGAAGCTACCAAACCTGAGCAAGCTTTCGGTGTCAAAGAGTCTGCTTCCTCCAGGGGTTTTTTCGCACCTGATTGTGCCATTATCCGCATACTTCCTCAAAGTGTTCCCCGATAATCCCGTAAGTTCGACCGCCTTACGGAAAGGGACTAGTACCATAATTAAAATCTCACACACTTTTGTAAATAGTGCAAGATTTTTATATAAATCTCTTAGCAGTTGCTAGCCTCCTGACAAACCGCCTCGGCTTTTTTCTGTCGCAGAAAATCGACAAAGAGAACAGACGAATAAAGTTGCTGGAATCATTTTCAATAGAAGTGAAATCAATCAGTGAGTTCAACTTGAGCAAGGCTGAATCGTTGAGGCCGGGGATACCGCCCCCAACGATGATTAAGTCATAGGTGAATCAACTCATGAACGCACTAAATTATCGTTGTTTTGCTCAGAAGCCATGTTTTGGGCGGACACCCCAGGGGATGCGGCCCGCACAGCCCGGAACATGCCAAAGCGACACAATCCCGCCCCAAAGGCTAGTCGCATCAGCAAGAAGGTAGGCACTTCCCGCAGGGACTTGATGAACCCGACAAAACCAAATTTGAGTAATCCGCCTGGGCGGACAAGGCCCTGCCAGATAGAATCCAGCCAGGCGGGGAGGGTTTCCTGAGTCCAATCAGCAGTGGCCACCTGGCCTGCGACTAGCCCTGTCGCCTCCAACTGTTCTGAAAAGCCTTCAATGCTGGAAAAGGCCGGGTGAGACCATTGATCCAGCAGTTGTCGCATCACCGGACGCTCCCACCAGTTCAGGGTTTTGCTTCGGTCGTCCCGCTGATTCCAGTCGGCAATGACCAGAATTCCACCCGGTTTCAGAACGCGCAATAGCTCTTTGGCAAACTGCGCCTTGTCAGCTATATGTGGGCCTACCTCGATCGACCAGACCACATCAAAACTGGCATCGGGGAATGAAAGAGCCAGGGCATCATCGACCTGAAAGTGGGCATTCACCCCAGGCGGTGTCAGTTCTTGAGCACGTTTGACTTGCTGAGGGCTGATGGTGATTCCCGTGACGGCAAAACCACAGTCCCGCGCCAGAATGCGACTGCTGCCGCCAATGCCACAGCCCACATCTAAGACCGTAGTACCGGCAGAAAGCTTGTCTAACCCACCCCAAAGCACCATTTCATGCACAAAATCTGACTTGGCTTGGAGAAAATCCTTTTTGCGGGACGGAGAGCCGTAGTGCCCCAGGTGGATATGTTCCCCCCAGTAGAACTCTAAAATGCCATCATTCGTCCAATCGTCATAGGAATTGGCAACAGAATCAGAAGACTGATAGCGACGAGGCGTGAGGAGATAAAACGCAATCCCGACTATCAGGAGTGCCAGTAAAATTCCCAGCGTAGCAACTAACACATTCATTTAGATTAAACCTCAACCTTCAATACTTCTATCTTCAATATCTTTAATCGAAACCAAACGGTCTGAGGCAGCATCCCACAGGAGAAATTGGGAGCAGTCCAGCAGATTTCTGATTCCCAGGGTCTTTACCCCACATTCCGCAGGTGCGATCACATAATGTTGTATTTTTGACTGAAGTCCTCCCGTTCATTTGTACTACTATACTAGTTAAAGTCTATCCCCATAAGGGATATAATGATTGAACCCAAAAATTGTG
>NZ_JAAHHS010000032.1 GCF_010692395.1 Moorena sp. SIO3H5 | reverse complement strand
TTCGCGCAAAAATTGCCACATTTCCCCCGCCCGGGCTCCACACTTCCCACACTTCCCTTCTTTATTTACAAAGATTAGATGCACCTGATCAGCAAAGGACAAGGGGTGATCGAAAAACTTGATCTCGAAAACCCTGGGTTAGGTGGTAACTTCTATTAGTTTTTATGGTTCCTTGAGGAGGAATAGTGGTTTGGCTTAACAAGTATAGCATTTTCACGTGAAATGAAAACGCTATATACCTTGAGAGCTCCTAATTTATATATAGCGCTATATTTAGTGATTAATGCGATGCTCTTAAGGCCAAAGGCCACGCTACGGGAACAGAGCCGCTACGCGATTGGCCGTAGGACACACTAAAAGCGATTGACCATAGGTCACGCTACGCTCCGGAAGCGTTTCGGCAAAGCCTCCGCTTCCGCGCTTATGCGATTAGCCCAAAGGGCTACGCTACGCGATGAAGCGAAGCTTCCGCTAAAAGCGATCGCACTCAACGGTTTGAAGAAGCCCAGTCTCTAGTTCCTTAGCATTACCAATGGATTGTACTACATGGGTTTCTGCCCCTGATCGTGGGTCAAAAAGCAATTAAGACCGTCCTCAAGGAGGGTGTTAAAAAATTATACCAATTCACTAAAACTTTGCTATTTATTATTGCATAAAAGTAAAGATTAAGGTAAAAAAATAAAGCTAAACTATTTGACTTTTTTACCTTAATTTTGAGTATAGTAAGTTGTAGTATTCATAAGTATTAATCAAGTGAAATGGTACCCACAATTCTGGCTCTCGACTTTGACGGTGTTCTGTGTAACGGACTATTAGAGTATTTTCAGACCGCGTGGCGTACATACTGTCAAATTTGGAAACCCGCCAGTGAAACACCACCCGAGAATTTAGCACCTAGCTTCTACCGCTTACGACCTGTGATCGAAACTGGCTGGGAAATGCCAATATTGATTCACGCGCTGATTGTGGGTATTCCAGAAGACGAGATTTTGCAGAATTGGTCTACGGTTGCCCAGTCTATCGTTAATTCCGAGACCTTAGACAAAACCGATACAGCCAAGCAGTTAGACACTATTCGGGATAAATGGATTACTACCGATTTAGATGGTTGGTTGAGTCTACACCAATTTTATCCCGGTGTGATTGAGCGATTGGAGCAAATACTTTCCACAAATACCACACAGGTATATATTGTTTCTACTAAAGAAGGACGCTTCATCAAACAACTATTGCTGCAACAAGGTATTAAATTACCACAAGACAGAATTATTGGCAAGGAGTCCAAACGACCCAAACATCAAACCCTACGACAATTAATTGAAACTTTTCCTGGGGAAGCCGTAACACTATGGTTTGTGGAAGATCGGATCAAGACCCTTCAATCTGTGCAACAGCAGCCAGACCTCAAACCGGTGAAACTCTATCTAGCTGATTGGGGCTACAACACAAAAACTGAGCAAGAATCTGCTTGTAATGACCCGATAATTCAGTTGTTGTCTCTTGATCAATTTTCCCAGGATTTTTCAAATTGGCTCGATTAACTATTAGGTATTAGGTAAGCATATGCCCGTAGCGCACGCTGCGCGAACAGCGGTCAGCGGTCAGCCCTCAGCGGTCAGCCCTCAGCCAAAGGCCTTTGGCTGAAGCTACTGATCGGTGCTTTGTTGCACAGGCTTTGGCCCTGTGAAATAACTCAGATAAAAAAATAGTTAGCTGTTTTATTCAAAAGCTGATAGCTGATAACTGAATGCTAACAATATTAGTCCTAATGGCAAGCCAAATTTAGGTTTTGCCAGCATTTCAGGGAACTCTATAACTATCACCTCTGAGATTGTGTTCTCAACCAGGGGTGAAAGGAATTTTGAATAACACGCTTTTCGGTTGGGGTTTCTATGGGATGCGACACCTAATTTTTAAATTATGGCACTGGTTACTAAACCTAATTTTTCAGAGAATAATCCTGGTTCTAACGATCATGTTTTGCCTGGGAGTGGGAATTGCCCTCTCAAGCATGTCTCGTCTCTCTATGGATCTAATTGAATCCCATGCACTAGAGTATTCAGCCTTATCCGCTCAAGTTATTAATGAGGCACGTAACCTCTACAGTACTGACGTAGTTAGTCGTGCTACAACTGTTCATGGGATTACCGTTACCCATAACTACACCACCAAAAAAGGGGCAATTCCTAATCCAGCCACCTATGTGATAGAACTGGGTTCGCGCATCAGTGCCAATGATACGGGAGCTTTAATCAGGCTTTACAGTGATTATCCATTTCCCAATCGACAAGCTGAAGGGGGTCCGAAAGATGATTTTGAATGGGATGCACTCAAATTCTTGAGAAAATATCCCACTCAGTCATTTTTTCGCCAAGAGCAGATCCAAGGTCGTTCTTCATTTCGATATGCAGAAGCCATCATTATGGAGCCTAGCTGCATTGCTTGTCATAACAGCCATCCGGATAGTCCCAGGATGGATTGGAAAGTAGGAGAGGTCAGAGGTGTTTTGGAAATCATTCAGCCTCTAGATAAATTTGTGGTACACACACAAATGAGTTTGAGGAGTACATTGATCACCTTAGGAGGACTATCTGTGTTGGCACTCTCAGGGCTAATTTTGGTTATCGGTAGATTGCGTCAAACAGCAAAGGAATTAAAAAGGCGGGTTAGGGAACGCACGGCTGCTTTGGCTGAAGCTAACCAAGATTTAGAAAAAAGGAATCAAATAATTAGTCAGATTTTTGGGCGTTACCTGAGTAAAGAAGTAGTAGATAACTTACTGGAAAAACCCGAAGAATTGAAACTGGGAGGCCAGCGCAAAACTCTTACCATACTAACCTCTGATTTAAGAGGATTTACAGCACTATCAGAACGATTGCTTCCCGAAGAAGTCGTTCAAATTCTCAACCTCTATCTGAAACATATGTCAGAGGTAATTACTAAATACCAAGGAACCATTGATAAGTTCATGGGTGATGGAATTTTGGTTTTATTTGGTGCTCCCACGGCCAGAGAAGACGATACAAAACGGGCAGTTGCTTGTGCTGTGGCGATGCAATTGGCAATGGTTCCTGTCAACGAAACCATGAATGCCTGGGGCTATCCACCTCTAGAAATGGGTATTGGTATCAACACAGGTGATGTTGTGGTGGGCAATATTGGCTCAGAAAAACGCACCGATTACAGTGTAGTAGGTAGCCAAGTAAACTTAACCTATCGCATTGAATCCTATACCATAGGTGGTCAAATTATGATTTCACAATCTACCTTTGAACAGGTTAAGTCTATCGTGATTACTCACGGGCACAAACAGGTACAACCAAAAGGGGTTAAACAGCCAATTACTATCTATCAAGTTGTGGGTATTGGTGATCAGTACAATCTATTTCTACCTAAAGAAGATGAAGAGTTTTTTCCCCTTCCTAAAGCTATCCCACTTACCTACAAAATTTTGGAAGGAAAGCATATCGGTAAAAATCTTTTTCTCGGAAGTTTAATTCAGCTTTCAGCTAAGGGAGCAAAAGTGCGTTCCTACGAGAGACGAAGAGAGGATTTACCAGTAGAGCTCAGTAATATAAGCCTAAATATATTAAATCAATCCCAAGCAGAATATAGTGATGACATCTATGCTAAAGTGACGTCACTTGAGACAGAACATCTAGGGTTTTATATCCGTTTTACATCCCAACCTCCAGAGGTAAAAAAAAGACTTGATGATCTCTACAAGTCGATCAATGATAGAAGTGAATATAAAGCGTCAGGTATTAATAGTTAGCCGTCAGCTAGGGAAAGGCAAGAGGCAACAGGCAACAGGCAACAGGCAAGAGGAACCCAAGCCCACTCCAGATAGCGCTACGGGCAAGTCAGAAGTAAGCTAGGACTAGGTTTCCGAGTTTAGAAAAAAAATCTTAATGGGTAGTGCTATATTTGATATTCGTTACAAAAATTTACATAAAATTGTATAAAAATTGATTTTTTGGAGACATTAATTAGAGTGAGGGCAACCAATAAAGGTTAATACTCTTGGTAGTCCTAAACCCGTAAGGATGAGTTATCGTCATGAATCAAATACCAGATAGCGGGACTTTGATACAATCTTGCAATCCCATCACCGATCAACCTAGATGGGGCGGGCGATTCACCTTCAAGGCGTATATGATTAAGTATTCACTTTCACGCAATTGACCTTTTTCCCTTACCCAGAGAGGTTTTCATCCCAATTCTGGCCGATTACGCCTACACATCAATAAGTGGCTCGGACTGAAATTTAAATGCATATTCTGGATATTGCCTTAACACAGAAAGCGCAGTGAAACAGTACCCTTTTGGGTACTGTCAGCATTACCTATTATGAGTGAATAATAGGCAAAGAAGCCGTTACTACCAACTCAACATTGCTTATACATGTAGCAGCGTGCAGCCATCGTAATGGTTCACGAACCAAAAAACTCAGCTCATGTAGCAAATGGTGAACTATAACACTCACCTTTAAAGTCTTACCCAGGGAAATGCATTAACTCAGGCTTCCACTCCACTGAAAAAACTAGCTATAGCAATGGGTCTAATGGTGTTTCCAAATTCAAGGGAATAATAATTGCTCAAACCAATCTCAAAGCGCGTTGTTGCTAATGGGGAGGGGCTGCATGGGTCACCTGCGTCTGCAGCTTGAAAGCCCCGTGGAGACCCCCAAGAACGCGCTGCATTACTCTTTCCTGCTGTTTCCTAATCCAAAGTTCCCTGATCCCAAGTTCCCTGATCCGAAGCGCGCAGCGCTATAGCTTTTCAGGGTTTAAACTACATCTACTTTATGGCAACCCATAGTTTTTCCGACAGAAAAAACTCCCATAAAAAACTCCCGTTGTTAATCTCGACGGAGTATAGATGTACTGTGTTTTACCTTACTTCAATTTGATATGGACAAAAATCAAGGTAAAGACGCCAAAATTCCTCAAAGTCATTATTTAACAGCATTCCAACGCAAACTGCTCCAAAAAAGCCTAGAAGAGGATTTACATGAGTCCTACCGTCAGCGGATTCAAATTATGTTATTGGCAGATGAGGGCAAATCTCAAACGGAAATTTGTCAAACCTTGGGGTGTTGTGCCGCAACAGTAAGACATTGGATGCATATCGCTCGTAGTGGGATGGCTCACCAATGGCAGGATTGTCCCATTGGTCGCCCGAAGGCAGTCAATGAGCAGTATTTAGAGCGTTTGAAGGAACTGATTAACCAGAGTCCCCGGGATTATGGGTATTCCTTTCGCCGTTGGACAGTGAATTGGTTAAACAAACATCTGGCCAAAGAATTCGGAATTGAACTCAGCAATCGCCACCTGCAACGATTGCTCAAAGACATGGGATTATCGACGATACCAACACGGAGAAAGGTTAACTCCCCTAGCAGACAGGAAAAGGATGGTCACAGCATCTTTATTTCTGACCTGAAATCCGCTAATGGCTCCGATTCCAATAGTTTTTGGCTATTCAATCCCAGCAACATGGTATGAGATTATGGTTCGACATATATCTAAATCTAATCCTAGATCTAATCCACTGATTTCTCCTCAGCAACTAGCTAATACTCTAGGCCATTCTCTTTCAGAATTAGAGGTATCACGCTCTCTCAAACAAATAAAATATCGCGAGCCAACGGTCGGTCAATTTTGGCAGTCAACAGATGCTGAGGCTGGCATTTATATTGTGATTTCCGGAAAGGTCAGACTGATTAATAGCGCGGGGGAGTTAATTACCAACTTAGAAGCTGGAGCGTCCTTTGGGGAGTGTACTTTCTTTCCAGAAGAGTCTTTTGAGTGCTACTCAGCTAGAGCT
Organism: Moorena sp. SIO3H5; assembly: GCF_010692395.1. Taxonomy (GTDB): domain Bacteria; phylum Cyanobacteriota; class Cyanobacteriia; order Cyanobacteriales; family Coleofasciculaceae; genus Moorena. The sequence goes on along the minus strand of NZ_JAAHHS010000032.1, from coordinate 37,636 downwards.
TCCCTCAAAACTAAGCTCTGTTATCTAACTCCAGAACTGTTATTTCCCCTGATTAGCAAACATCCCCAAATCCGCGAGCATTTTTATCGTCAGGCCCAAGGGCACAATTCCCTGGTGATGCCCTCGGAGAGCCCTTTGGCAGAAGCAGAGAAAGTAGGGGAAGTAGGGGAGAAAAAACAGATTCCCACCTCAGGAGACCAAAAGCCCAAGCAAACCATCAGCAAAGCTTACTTTCCTAGCCCTACTCAAAAAGTTGGTCATTTGTGGCAGCGAGTGATCCGGCGCTATCCGTTTTTTGCCCAACAGAGTGGTTCTGACTGTGGTGCTGCTTGTCTGGTGATGATCGGTCGTTATTGGGGGAAACGATTCAGTGTTAACCGTTTGCGAGATATCTCCAATGCCGACCGTAATGGTGCTTCATTGCGGGGACTATCAGCAGCGGCGGAAAGTATTGGCTTTTCCACTCGACCGGTGAAAGCTAGTCTGGATCAACTGGCAAAACAACAGCTACCTGCTATTGTTCACTGGGAAGGAAAACACTTTATTGTTGTTTATGAAATTACCCCTAAGCATGTGGTAATTGGTGACCCTGCTCTTGGTCAAAAAACTCTGAGTCACCAGGAATTCAAAGCCGATTGGACTGGTTATGCACTGCTACTGGAACCTACAGCAATCCTGAAGGATACCAAAGAAAGTAAGACCTCCTTCTGGCAATTTTTTGAGTTGGTAAAGCCTCACAGTGTCGTGTTGCTGGAGGTATTTTTTGCTTCCCTGATGATCCAGATATTTGGTCTGGTTACCCCCATATTTACCCAGATAATTTTAGACCGAGTGGTGGTGCAACGGAGCACCCTCACCCTAACTGCTGTGGGGTTAGGATTGCTGATGTTTACTATGTTTCGGGTTGCGATTACCGGGTTGCGGCAATATTTGCTTGACCACACCGCAAATAAAGTAGACCTAGCACTGATTGTGGGGTTTATCAGCCATACCTTGCGATTACCTTTAGGTTTCTTTGAGTCTCGTTTTGTGGGTGATATTACCTCCCGGATTCAGGAAAATCGTAAAATTGAGCGGTTTCTAACCGGTGAAGCGTTATCTATCCTGCTAGATTTACTAACAGTTTTTATCTATGTGGGATTGATGTTTTGGTACAGTTGGAAGATGGCGCTGCTAATTTTGGTAATTGTACCACCTTTTTTCCTGCTAGCGTTGATTTCTACACCGTTTTTAAAACGAATTTCTCGGGAAGTATTTAATGCGATCGCAAAAGAAAGCAGTTATCTGATTGAAGTGCTTTCTGGTGTCCGCACTGTCAAGTCTACAGCAGTTGAGCAAACCGTACGCTGGCATTGGGAAGAGTTATTAAATAAAGAAGTTAAAACTAACTTTTCTGGGCAAGTGATTAGCAATCGACTCCAGATTTTCAGCAATACCATCGAGGGGTTAGCCACTACCGCACTGCTTTGGTTTGGGGCATGGTTGGTAATTCAAAATCAGCTTACCATTGGGCAATTGGTCGCTTTTAATATGTTGCTGGGTCAAGTGATCACCCCTTTCAAGCGGATCACGGTACTTTGGAATGAATTTCAGGAAGTCGTGATTGCCATGGAGCGCATCAATGATGTGCTGGATTACCAACCAGAAGAAGATTTGCACCATCAAGCACGGCAATCATTACCTGAATTGCGCGGTCACATTCGTTTTGATCAGGTCACCTTCCGCTATCACCCAGAAAGTGATTCCAATGTCCTGGAAAATCTTAGTTTTGAGGTAAAACCAGGGCAAATGGTCGCCCTAGTGGGGCGCAGTGGTTCCGGGAAAAGCACTATTTCCAAGTTAATGTTGGGGCTGTATCTTCCCTCAGATGGGAAAGTGTTGATTGATGGGCAAGATATCACCAGTCTTTCCTTAGGCTCCTTGCGCCAGCAAATTGGTGTGGTTGATCAAGATACCTTTCTGTTTGGAGGGACAATTCGAGAAAACATCGGTCTGGCTTATCCCTCAGCTAGCTTAGACGAAATTATCACAGCAGCAAAACTCGCCGGTGCCGATGAATTTATCCAAAAACTGCCCATGGGCTATGAAACCGAGATTGGGGAGGGAGGTGGGATGTTGTCTGGGGGACAGCGACAGCGTTTAGCCATTGCTCGCGCCCTGTTGGGAAATCCCCGCCTATTAATTTTCGATGAAGCCACCTCCCACCTGGATGCGGAATCCGAGCGGATTATTCAGACCAATCTCAATACTATTCTCAAAAACCGCACCACCCTAGTGATTGCTCACCGTCTTTCTACCGTACGGAAAGCTGACCTGATTTTAGTCCTGGATAGAGGGGTCTTGATAGAAAGCGGTACTCACGAAGACTTAATGGCAAAGCGAGGACATTATTTCTATCTCAATCAGCAGCAGTTATAGCGCAGGGAAAAGGGAAAAGGGAACAGGGAACAGGGAACAGGGAACAGGGAGTAGGGTGTGGGGTGTGGGGTGTGGGGAATAGGGTGTGGGAAAAAATTCGTTGATTACTCTTGCCTCTTGCCTCTTGCCTTTTGCCTATTGCCTTTTGCCTATTGCCTTTTGCCTTTTGCCTATTGCCTCTTGCCTATTGCCTCTTGCCTTTTGCCCATTCCCTGCTCCCTGCTCCCTGTTCCCTATTCCCTGCTCCCTGTTCCCTGCTCCCTGCTCCCTGCTCCCTGCTCCCTTTTCCCATCAATCCTATGTTCACAACTCAAATGGAAATACTGCTATGCCTGAAAATCATACATTGAATGGACATACTCCTACTCAAACTATTCCAGACCAGCGTGGCTATGAGGAGTTACTCACGCAAGAAACGACTCCTCAACCTAGGAATGATCAACCATTTCAGGGTCACGAATGGTCTTATGCTACTAAGGAACTGCTGGATACATTACCCCAGGTTTGGACAAGGGGATTACTGTATTTTTTGATGGTATTTATCGGTATTGCGTTACCTTGGGCGATCTTCGCTCAGGTGGATGAAACCGGGAAAGCCAGAGGAAGATTGGAACCTACGGGGGAAACTATCAAACTTGATGCTCCAGTAGCAGGAACCGTAGCAGCAATTAAGGTCAAAGAAGGGGAATTGGTAACGGCTGGTCAAACCTTACTAGAACTGGAATCGGAGTTAGTTAGCACTGAACTTCAGCAGGAACAAAAAAAATTAGAAGGGCAACAGAATCGCCTGAATCAATTAGAGGTGCTGAAAAACCAATTGATACTAGCTCTGCGTACCCAGGAGCAACAAAACCAAGCTCAAGAGTTAGAAAAACAGGCGCAAGTCGAGCAAGCACGGCAGAATCTGGAAGCGTTTAAATTCGCCTACAGTTTACAAAAAGAAGAACTATTGGCACAAATAGAGCAGGCACGAGGGGCGATAGAGTCTAGCAAGGTTGCCTATGAATTAGAAACCATTCGTTTAGAAAGTGCTGAGGAAAAAATTCCCCGTTACCAAAATGCTTATAAAGAGGGGGTTTTGTCAAAAGAACGCTTTTTAGATGTTGAACAGTCAGCCAAAGAAGCCCAGAAAAATATCATTAGAACTGAATTAGAAATAAAACAAGCTCAGTCTCGCCTGAAAGAGCAACAAGGTAGTTATGAAAAGACCATTCATCAAGCCTCCGCTGATATTAAACAAGCACGCCTGCGCTTGCAAGAGCAAGAACGGAGTTATAAAACCTTGGTTCATTCTGGTAAGCTGGCGTTACTAAAAAGTGAGGAACAACTGAATAATATAGAAACCCAAATTACTACCCTCCAAGCCGAACTATCCCAGAGTAAAAGTCAGATTAAATCCTTGGAATTTCAGTTAAATCAAAGGATGTTAGCCGCCCCGATCGAGGGAATCGTGTTTCAGTCACCAATCAAAAGTGCCGGGGCTGTAGTGCAACCTGGAGACACTATAGTCGAAATTGCCCCAAAGGAGTCCTTCCTTTCCCTGCGAGCCCAGATCGCTATTTCAGAAAGTGGCTCCTTACGGGAAGGAATGGCAGTAAAAATGAAGTTTGATGCTTATCCTTTTCAAGACTATGGAGTAGTAGAAGGAACAGTAATCAAGATTTCTCCAACCTCCAAGGTGACAGAAACGGAGCAGGGTAAAGTGCCTACCTATGACCTAGAAATTAAACTCAATAAAACCTGTATGCCCACACCAAAGGAATGTATTGCTCTCCGTCCAGGGGACACCGCAACAGCAGAAGTAATTGTCAGGCAGCGTCGGATTATGGATTTAGTTCTGGATCCCTTTAAGAAGTTGCAGCAGGGGGGTTTGGAATTGTAGGAATTATCAATTGGGTGAGATACAACGTCTTAGGTTTTATTAGGGAGTAGGGAGCAGGGAGTAGGGAGTAGTGAAAGAGAGGGAGGTGTGGGAAGTAGCCCCCTAAATCCCCCAAGTTTGGGGGACTTGAATGGGATGGGGTGGGAGTGTGGGGAGTTAGACAAAATCAGCAACTGTCGTGGAAACCCCCAAGACCTCCCTGCTCCCTGCTCCCTGCTCCCTACTCCCTGTTCCCTGTTCCCTATTCCCTACCAACTACCAATAAATAATCATGTTACCAGCTATTACGATTACCACTGAAGATATTTTTCACCAAGTTAAGCTAAACTGCCAAATCCCTGACATGATTGAAGGGATTGTGAAGCGCAAGATTATTGCGGCTACTGCCGAAAGTGCTGGCATCCATGTAGAAATTGAAGACCTTCAACAGGCAGCAGACCAATTCCGGTTAATGAACAAACTTGAGAATTCAGAAGACACTTGGGCATGGCTGCAAAAATATAGTCTGTCTTTAGATGATTTTGAAGAAATAGTGTACACTAATTTGATTGCTAATAAGTTAGTTCAACATCTGTTTGGGGATAAGGTTGAACCCTATTTCTTTGAACATCAGCTCGATTATGCTGCTGCCGTTATTTACGAAGTGGTTTTAGATGATAAAGACCTAGCCATGGAACTGTTTTATGCCCTGGATGAAGGGGAGACGAGTTTCTATGAGATTGCTCACGAATACATCCAGGATACTGAGTTACGGCGCTCTGGAGGATATCGGGGAATTGTTAAGCGTCAGGAGTTTAAGCCGGAAATTTCTGCTGCTGTTTTTGCTGCTGAGCCGCCACAGTTGCTTAAGCCGATTGTGAGTTCTCAGGGAGTGCATCTGATTTTGGTTGAGGAGATTGTTAAATCGGAATTGGATGATAAGTTGCGGTCTGAGATTATGTCTGATTTGTTTACTGGGTGGTTGAAGCAACAGATTGGAGAAGTTGAAGTTGTTAAGGAACTTGAAGCCAGTAGCTTAAGTTCTAAGTCTTAACTACAACTTCTAAAGTAATACGCCCTCGAGGGCGTATTACTTTAAACTCGTTGTATCCTAATAAAATCAAGCGAGTCAAACAATTTTGCCCGCAACTTCCTTAAAGGCCGTATCCCTACGCAATATAAGAAGCTTACTGCTAATTATACAGCTATGATTCAATTCGGCTTTGCCGCACCGCTGGTAAATGTTGCATGGAAGGTTAACAGCTGATTTGGTTACGGTTACAGTTTAAAAACACGCCCTAATCGGAATATGGTATTCAAAGCAATTGATATTTTTATTTTTGTGTCAAACTAATGCTTTATCCGCCGCTCTCTTTAATTCAGACAACGATTCACTTTGGTATCTAGATCTAGCTTTAGGTTTTAATTTTCGCTGCATTTCTTGGAGTTCAGCTAAACGTAAATTACTCCAATTTTTCAGGGCTATATTTCCTAAACGAGGAGCTAAATCAGAGAGTTGTTCGACAACCGAAATCGCCTCTGGCTCTATTTGGATAGAAGCAAGATAACAGTCACTCGCTACTTCTAGTTCACCCATTTTCTCATGACACTGACCTGCCATAAACCATGCTACTGGAGTCCCTGGAGGACCTAACCTTGTTGCTGACCGATATACTTTGGCTGCTTCTTCAATTTTACCTTGCTTAGTCAGAACTTCAGCCAACTCAAGATGGTATCTAGGTTCTAAAGGCTCCATCTGCACTATCAAGCGTACTCGTTCTTCAGCGAGATCTAGATTTTTTAGCCATATAGCTTCTTTAGAACGGCTTTCTATGCAAAGGCTGAGATTTTCACGCGCTACAACTTCTTGTAATTCATTATCGCAAGTCAGATTTCTTGCATAAGATTCGCATAAACTCATTTCTTCAACTACTTTCTCTTTATCCCTGCGCAAGAAGGGAATAAAAGAAACAGAACGATAGTAGACACTCATTAACAAATTGTACTCAAAGTCGTTCAGTGAAGATTTTAAGTTTTGAATTTCCTTGGTAACAGCTTCAAACCAAAACTCAGTTGCCGCTAAATCTCCAAAAGTTTTGGCATATTCAACTACAAGCTGTAAAGAAGCATTGATTTTTACCCGACTCCCTGATGGAGCATTATTAGCAATAGTTTCAATCTCTTTGATATAATCAAAAGTGCCATCACCAAAGTGATAAATCCGGCTAGAAAGAGTTCTACACAATGCTAGACGAGCAAGATCTATATTGTCGGCAATTACTGAACCAGCCATCTCTGGTATGTACTCTTTAACTATCTTATGAAAGCACAAGCTTCTCAAAAGATTCATCACTCGCAGTTTGGTAAGAGTTGGAAGTTCTTGATAGTTTGATAAATACTCACAGAGCTTTTCCCAGCGTTCAGTACGTAACGCCTTTGCAAGTTGTAATGGATGATCAACTCGGTATTGAAACATCCCAGTTTCTTTGATGAGAGATTCTCGAAACAAAGGAGATATATTTACCTGTAAACCATATGGCATTGAAGTATTATTCACTAAACTATGATAACTAAATTCAATACCATAATGATGCGGCTTCCCACCGTTAAGGGGACCAAGATCCAAATACTGTCGATTTAACCAAGCTATTGGTGAACTATTTAGCGTAATCATAGAATTTTATTTTGATTTTTATAACAAAGAAGCTAGTACCTTAATAGGGAAATAACGCGACCATGTTAACTAGGCCAAAAGTCAACTACATACTTTTTACTTTTGCCTTGCTATACTAGTCTCAAAAAATATTATATTGACACAGTGACATTAGTTAATATAATTAACTATGTCACTGTTAAAAAGGTGTAAAAATAGTTCAAAATTTCACATTGAATTGTTTTTTAAGAACTAGTTTACACACTCTTAAATTTTACTATAGATTAAGAGACCATATAAAACATGCCATATGACCACCACGCACAGTTGTAAAAGCTTTAAATTCTGGTGAATCGTCAGCTTTAGCCTTTAAGTCGATGATTTCGTCAGTTGTTTTTTCAGATTGAAGTTGATTAACTTTGATGTTAGCCATTTGATTTTTTCTCCACTAATGAATCTGTGTTCGTTACCAGGAATCAATTAGTAATTTTTGATTCCTGTCTTAATCCTATTCAAATTAATTTCGTTTGTCTAGTATTTTTACAGCTTATTAATGCTAAAGTAAAACCATTTTTGTCACAAAATTAGATGTAGTAATCTGCTAATCAACCTAGTAATAGCTCATCATTTCACGATCAATTATCTTTACCGGTATTATTATAGTTAACTTCTCTCTAATTTACGGAATCAACTAAACTAGTTATGTCCACAAAACTAGTGGAGCTGATAAAAACCACAAAAAATAGTCCAAGACTACTCTTGGACTACAAGACTAAAATTATTTTCTACCAGTTTGATGAAGGAGAGACAAGTTTCTATGAGATTGCCCACGAATATATCCAGGATACTGAGTTACGCCGCTCTGGAGGATATCGGGGAATAGTTAAGCGTCACGAGTTTAAGCCGGAAATTTCTGCTGCTGTTTTTGCTGCTGAGCCGCCACAGTTGCTTAAGCCGATTGTGAGTTCTAAGGGAGTGCATCTGATTTTGGTGGAGGAGATTGTTAAATCGGAATTGGATGGGAAGTTGCGGTCTGAGATTATGTCTGATTTGTTTAGTGGGTGGTTGAAGGGAGAGATTGGGGAAGTTGAAGTTGTTAAGGAACTTGAAGGTAGTAGCCTAAGTTCCAATTGATAACTAGAACTTCTAACTAAATTAATACTGCCTTGAATCTCCTTTAGCAAGGGGATAGTTTTGATGTCTAGTTATTAACTGACTGTCACACCGTTGGTTACATCCAATGGTGTGTATATATCTTCAGAACCAGGATTGAGGTAGGGACGCTCGATGTCTATTCCGTATTTCTCAAACTGCTTGAGTATATATTTCATTCGAGCTTCTGGGGATTCATCACCGTTTTGATGGGCTTCTAGCAAGGCATTGGCAATAAATTCGCAATAGTTACCTTCAGAATCTAGTAAATTTTTAAACTTTATTTCAGGATTCGGACGTTCCGCTAAACCAATACCAGGTGCAATTTTCTTAGTAAATATAGGGATTTCTTTCCGAAAGTGAGATTTATTTTCTCTATAAATAGCCTGTAATGTTGGCAGAATAAAGCTTGTGTAGATATCGGGATTGTATTCGTAATAAAAAAATTTAAGAACTCCTGAATTATAAAACCTGTAGTTTAAAGGGTTGTGTAACACCTCGAATATGAATGGTACTTTAATTGCATTCAATTTTGTCGTTATATACTTCATAGCGGTAACGGCTGCTTCAGGACTGAAATTCAAGTAAATCAGTACTGTATAAAGGAAAGTCTTTGAAGGTGGTAAACCACCAAAGCCATCTCCAGTAGCCCTATACCTGTTTTGATTAATAAAGCTAGAAGGTGATAATATAGCTATGGCATCATTGACAGTAGCTGATTGCAAAGCTAAAGGTAGATGACGCTCTCGCTGGATGCGTAAAATACCGTTATCAAATTCTGCGATAAGACTACCATCAGTTTCTTGTCTTATGATGTGGAACGATGGATGAAACCAACCTTGACCTTGATTATTTAGATCTAGTTGTTCGTAAAATTCCCAGTCTATTTCTTTGGAAGATATTTCTTTTAAAATTTGATCGTTCGTTTTAAGGACTGGTGTTGCTTCAATTACACATGAACCTTCAAAGTAAATGCTATATATAAATTCTAATAACTTTGAATTTAAGTAATAATACTGGATATCTTGAGACATTTTTTGAAGCTGCCCCACAGTAGCATTAGGAGTTACTATAGGAGCAAAGTTAGAATAACTGATGCGAAATTCAGAGAAGTCTATTTGAATGTTGTCAGCGATATACTGTAAAATATTTGGTAATTTTATCATATTTATTACTAATACTTGTATTGATATAATTTACTTTCAGTTAAAAAAAAATAATTTATTAAATCGACATAAATATTTCTGGTTTGCACAGCAATTGTGAAGCAATATAAAAATAAAGTTGCTGGTGACTTATACCAAGGTCTGGCTGAAGTTGAAACTCTGTTAGTAGTTGATAAATCAAACCAAGTCCAGCAAACTGAATGACCCGCTTAAGGAATTCAGGGTAATCTTCTAAAATTTTTGGGTAAGTATTGATATAAGCATTTTTGATCGCTACGATTGAAGGGCGAACAACTTCAAGAGGAATCGCGGCTAACTGTATAGATTTTTTCATTTCAATAGCAGGATGTACAATCATACTGTTGAGCCAGAAGAGAAAATATTCAGCAATTGCTTTTCCTAAATCACAAGCTGGATCCCCCCAGCTACAAGCTTCCCAATCAATTAGCTTAATTATGCTCCTATTAGAATAATTTATTTTTGATAATAACTTCTCCCACTGCTTAGGTATTATAAGCTTGTTAAATTGAATATTATTATGTGTTAAGCAGCAGTGGCGATGATGAAGCGCAAGCTCTTTAACTACTCTTTTTACAGCTTCAGATTTTTGAAAAATACCAATAAATCGCCAAGATTGAACTGCAGTTTTCTTTAAACTCTCAGGCTCAAGACACCTGAAAAGATACTCAGAAAGATAATCAGGATAAGGAAGTTGGTAGCGAAGGTTGTCTTCATCAAGCTCAGTTATGAAAGTGTGGCACTCCTGAGAATTCATCGTCTCAGAATGTAGTTTTGCTAAAGTAGTTCCAACTAATTTTGCTATGGTATTTGGAAAATATTGATGATTTTTGTAATAACTTTCTAAAGTAATATAATCATTGGGACATTTGTAGATCAGTATAGAATTGATATCATCATAATGAATTACTGCTGGAGTTAATGATGAAGCATACACTAAATCTTGATCGGACTTAAAAAAATTATAAATATGCCACTCTTTACGAATCCTATCGTCGCTGTAAAGCTTACTATAATGAGGGCGCTGTTTAATAAATATCTTTTCCCCATTTGTTGTTAAATCTATTACCCAATTAAAATTATGGCTAGAGCTAACATCAATTTTTAGATATTCTAAGTCTGATTTATTGCATATATCGGTATTAACTAAGTAACCAAATAAGTTTTTATAGTCAAGATTTATAATCACATATATACTCCTTTTTGATTAAGACAATTAATTAGTTTTTTATACTTACAAAAAAGTTGTTTTAATTCGATATTTGAATTGCAGAGTGGCAGTAGCCACTCCACATTTTAAAAACTAAATTATATTAGTGCTAAAATTAGTATCAGTTGATCCCAACTTGAGCCTGAGGCCTGCACTGATTGCTAAAGGTACTCCATTCATCAGCTTGCACTGAACCGCACCCACCGCTAAATGTACTCCAATCGCCTCCTCGTAAGCTCATTTCATCGTCTCCTAGATCATTCATGAAACTTTCAGTATCAAGAAATAATTCAGTACCAGTAGGTTTGAGATCATTAACTTTGATGTTAGCCATCTTGATTTTTATCCACTAATGAATCTGTGTTCGTTACTAGGAATCAATTAGTAATTTTTTATTCCTGTTTTAATCCTATTCAAATTATTTTCGTGTGTCTAGTATTTTTATAGCTTATTGATGCTAAAGCAAAAACAGTTTTGTCACTAAATTCAATGTAGTCATCTGCTGATCAACCTATACTTAACCTAGTAATAGCTCACAATTCACCTAGAAATCACCTTTACCAGTCTTGTGATAGTTAACCTCTCTCTAATTTACCGAATCAACTAAACTAGTTATGTCCACAAAACTAGTGGAGCTGAGAAAAACCATAAAAAATAGCCCAAGACTACTCTTGGACTACAAGACTAAGATTAGGTTCTAGCACTTCTCAATTAGCTAAGGCATTTTCATCCTAAGTTGATACAGTTAACGTTTCCCCTATTCTAATTAAATTAACACCGGATCAACTGCGCGAGATTCGACGGAGATTAAATCAAACCCAGCATCCAAAATTCGAAAGTACTTTGTGTTCACTTTTCTCCATTGAAACGTCAGCCAATGAATAACTGTCCCAGATATTTACTCAACAACACTGCTTACCTCAAATACCACGATTACTTGAAAGCTGGTCTTCCAATTCCCACTGGGGTTATTGAAGGCGCTTGTCGTCACTTAATCAAAAGACATCTCCAGGAATTGCAAAGCAATTCCTGGAGATGTCTAATCTCCCTCCACATCTTCTCACTGGAGGGAATTTTATTATTTTATTGCTCCTGGGATTTCGGAGCTTGTCTGGCGTTGCAGAACAGATGAACTATATACTATCACAGCAAGCTCAAACACATGAGAAGGCTATCGCTTTAGTACAAATGTTCTGCATAAGTGACATGTTCCCTGGGATTTCCCAGAGCGTTCCCCCAAAGAAATCCCACTTCGCCATAACTAGCAAGTTGGGTAATTACAGGCAATGCTTAGTGTACTACTTAGTACAGCTGCAGCAAGTTCTTGACCGCCAATGATATTAAGTTCATCATTGGTTAATTCATTGATAAAACTTTCATCATCCGCAAACAACTCAGCACCAGCAGGTTTGAGATCATTAACTTTAATATCAGCCATCTGGATTTTTCTCCAATAATGAATGTGTGTTGTTTCAGGAATCAATTAGTAATTTTTGATTCCTGTTTTAATCCTATTTAAATTAAATTTAATCTGTCTATTATTTGGAGAGATTATTGATGCTAAATCAAAAACAATTTTGTCACTAAACTATATGTATTTATCTGCTGATCAACCTAGTAATAGCTCATAATTAACCTATAAATAACCTTTACCAGTAGTCTGATACTTAACGTTTCTCTAATTTAGGGAGTCAACTAAACTAGTTATGTCCACAAAACTAGTGGAGCTGATAAAAACCACAAAAAATAGCCCAAGACTACTCTTGGACTAAAAGACTCAAATAATTCAATTATTTTCTGTTTATTGTTCCGTAGAAGGAGGCTCAACTCCTTATATCTAAACAGTTGTAACTATTTTCAGAATTGGCATTGAGCTCAACATGCTGCAAGTCAATGCCCTGGTTGACTGACAAAACATTTCAGATCGATTACTCAATAAGGGTTTCAGCACTCTCCGAGCGAGCCCTGCGAAGCACAATAGTTGCAAGGCTTGAAGGCAAATGATCAAGCTGAAAATCTGAAGCCCAAAACGATCAATGCATAAGTGCATTTACTGTAAGCCCTAGAACCCTTGTCTATAGAGAGTTTCAGGGCTTCGCTCGTAAACTTTTGTCAGTCAACCAGGTCAATGCCTAGGATAGAAAACTGCCCAAGGATAACCCGTATTGCTGGGACTCAGGGAGGTTAAACCTCCCTGAACTGTGCCACTGGTGCCAGGTATCGAAACCGCTGCCACCTATGCTGCAGGAAACTTGACACAAGGCTGAAGCTCTTTAGGCTGAAGCCTTGTGTGTGACTACTCCCTGTGCTAAGCTAGAATCTTGGGCTGGGAACTGATTGATAGTTGTGGTTGTGTTATCATTTCTATTGGATTTATTTTCCAGTTGTTACTATTATTGGTCCAGTTGTTACTATTATTGGTCCAGTTGTTACTATTATTGGTCCAGTTGTTACTATTATTGGTCCAGTTTGTATTCCACAACCATATGTACCGCCTCCTGCTACTGCTGTAACTTCGTTGTATTCGAGATCGTTCATGAAACTTTCAGTATCAAAAAACAATTCAGCACCAGTAGGTTTGAGGTCATTAACCTTAATATCAGCCATTTGAGTTTTTCCCAATAATGAATGTGTGTTGTTTCAGGAATCAATTAGTAATTTTTGATTCCTGTTTTCATCCTATTAAAATTAATTTCGTCTGTGTAGTATTTTGAGAGCTTATTGATGCTAAACTAAAAACAGTTTTGTCACTAAACTAGATGTAGTTATCTGCTGCTCAAACTAGTAATAGCTCATAAGTAACCTATAAATCACCTTTACCAGTATTCTGATAGTTAACGTCTCTCTAATTTAGGGAATCAACTAAAGTAGTTATGTCCACAAAACTAGTGGAGCTGATAAAAACCATAAAAGAAAGCCCAAGAGTAATCTTGGGCTACAAGACTAAGATTATTTTCTACCTAGGTTTTAGGGAGTAGGTAGCAGGGATTGTCAAAAAATTTTGTGGACCTCATAAGTATGAAAATTGCTAGATATCGAAACACTGATAAATATAGCAATTATCGTAAGCATATGCGCTACGCGCACGCTGCGCGAACAGCCGTCAGCCGTGAGCTTTTAGCTCACGCTGCGCGAACAGCCTATGCGCTACTTGAGGTGCTTTTGAATAAAATAAGCTGACCCCTGAATGCTTACACCCTGAATTCTAACCTCCGTAGTCTTTTCGGTTGTACACAACCTGAACCCTAAAAGGAATTTCCATTTACAGCCGCCTTGGACAATAAGGTGAACTTCCATGGGAAATGGTTCCATCTGGACAGAAAGTTACAATCCATCTGTCTGTTTGAATCACCAAAGGTTCAAAAAAAATTCCCCCAGCAGTTTTCCCAGCTTCACTGTCGGTAATTTCTACCAATTTTTTCGATTCGGCAAAAAGTTCAGGAGAAGTAGGCTGTAAGTCATAAATATTGATAGTAGACATTGGAAATCTCCTTTATGATTTAATTAACTTGAAAAAAAAGTATTGGCTAAAAACCTTACCCTAAGCCGTTTTTAGCCTGGTTTTCACACCCTCAGCCCTATTTCTAGCGTTTCTCGTAGCTATGAGGTACACATTATTTTTTACCTCTTGCCTCTTGCCTCTTGCCTCTTGCCTCTTCACTGCTCCCTGCTCCCTACTCCCTGCTCCCTATTTCAAGAGTTAATTTTAGTTTTGTCCGACTACTTATATATTGTTGGGAAAATCGTGTGTTCCCTTGTACCCAATAAAAATTCCACCATCCTTAGAAAGACTGGATTTCGTGGAAATAGTCAGATGATCTACTGCCCATCCAACTGCATTCTTTACCCAATCCCAAAAGGCACCTCCTTGAATGTTGAGTTGCTCATCTTCTGTTAGTTCTTGGCAGTGAGATTCTGCTAACAATAACTCACTGGAGATAGATTTTATATCGGAAATTTTAATGTTAGCCATTTGTAATTTTCTCCTAGCTCAATTTTTTCAAATTTTTGAGATATATCTTGCCCGAATAGCTCAACTAAATTTGATACAATAGTTTAGAGCTATTAAGATGAAGCCTGTGGAAACAGTGACGGTTTTTAGTTCTTGATAACGTACCCTAAAAACTCAGGTATTAGAGGGTGCATCTCAAGGCATGAAATTAGCCGAAAATTCTCACACTTACCGCGCCGCCTCCCCACACCTTCTTACTTTTTTACAAATATAGCACTACGCATTAAAGTTAGGAGATTGATACAAGCTGAAAACGTTGTGTAGTCAACTTTTGCCTCTTGCCTCTTGCCTCTTGCCTTGCGCGTAGCGCTATATGAGATGCACCCGGTATTATAGGGCTTTGTTAATAGTCCTACATAGCTTGGTTGATTAAACTCCTAAGAAACAGATTTGGTAGGTTTGTCTTAGGACTAAATATTCAGTCTATAATTTCTCTGGTGATACCAGCAGCTACTCCCACACAAGGTTGTGAACTTCGCACCGCAGCCGCTGCTGCTTGACCTATCCAATAGGTCCAAACTATTCCACCATAAACTGCGAGTTCATTTTCCGACAAATCGATCAGGTAGCTTTCAGAATCAACAAACAAGTCAACACCAGCAGGTTTGATGTCAAGAATGGTGATGTTAGCCATTTGATTTTTCTCCAATGAATCTGTGTTTTTGAATCAGTATCAATTAATACAGCAGTTTTCAATGGGTAAGATACTTTCTTCCTGGATTTTAGGGAACAGGTCAGAGTAACCTACCCCTAACCCCTCCCAGTAGGGCAGGGAAGAGGTAAAAAATCCTGTCTACCTGATAGTTATAAAAAACGCTGTCTAGTGTTTATTTAATTGAAACAACACTATATATAGGACTCAGAGAATTAGATGCGTTTTCCCTGCTTTTTCAGCATAGTTAATTGAATTAACTCTGTCTATAGTTTTTTTAGTTAATTGATGCTAAAAATAAAACCTTTTTGTCATAAAATTTAGATAGTAATAGCAGCTATATAAACCTATTAACCACCTCTTTATATAGCGTTTCTAGGACTCATGAGGTACACATTAGTTTTTACCTCTTCCCTCTTCTCTCTTCTCTCTTCTCTCTTCCCTCTTCCCTCTTCCCTTCCCCTCCTGGGAGGGGTTAGGGGTGGGTTCCTCTTCCCTCTTCCCTCTTCCCTGCTCCCTGCTCCCTGCTCCCTGCTCCCTGCTCCCTAAAAACCAGAAATTTGTACCTCACAAGTCGTAGAATTGCTATACATCATAATGACCCTATAATGAATATACTTGAAACCCCACTATAATCCTAGATTGATATGCTCTCTAATTTAGTGAATCAACTAAAACAGTTATGTCCACAAAACTAGTGGAGCTGAGAAAAAACATAAAAAAAAAGCCCAAGACTACTCTTGGACTACAAGACTAAGATTAGGTTCTAGCAGTTCTGAATTGGCTAAGGCACTTTCGTCCTAAGTTGATACAGTCAACATTTACCATATTGTAACTAAATCAACAAAAGAATTGCATTACTTCCTACCCTATCCAGTGCGCGAGGCTTCACGGGGATGACCTCAAACCCAGCATCCAGAATTCCAGAGTAGTTTGCGATCGCTTCCAAGGCATTGGAGCAGGGAGTAGGGAGTAGGGAACAAAAATTAATTGTGATAATTGTTTATCTCTGTTTGAATCATAGTTGGATTACTTGAGTTTGTTGAGTTTTTTGCTAATTTATTGGCGTTGCTTAGTAATGGAATGATTTTAATAATTTTGTGGAATGGTGATCTTGCACTTTCTTGATATTTTTAGGTCAACAGGATGCCCACCGTAATTATATTCATTCCTTGATTCAGCAACGCCAATAAATTTAATAATGTTGCTTTATTGTGCTGCTTTAACTAATTTTCTCAATTGACGTAATTCTCCTTTAGAGCAACCGGTAACGCTCGTAACAGAACCATCAGTTTTATTAAATTGTGCACTACAGTCACCACCTTTTATTGAAGTAATATGCTTGTAATCTTGTGTGAATTCATACAGAATACTTTCAGTAGAATTGATATCTTGGATAACAATATTAGCCATTTTAGTTTTACTCCAATAATGAATATGTGTTTTTAAATAGGAATCAATTAGTATTTTTTATTCCTGTTTTAATCCTATTCGAATTAATTTCGTGTGTCTAGGATTTTAGAGCTTATATATGCCAAAAGCAAAGCAGTTTTGTCCCTAAATCATATCTAGCTATCTGCTGCTAAACCTAGTAATAGCTGACAATTAATATATAAATTACCTTGACCACTATTCTTATAGTTAACTTCTCTATAATTTAGGTACTAAACTAAAGCAGTTATGTCTATCCAACTAGTGGAAGTGATAAAAATAATAAAAAATAGCCCAAGACTACTTTTGGACTAAAAGACTATAATTATTTTCTACCAGTTCGACGAAGGGGAGACGAGTTTCTATTACATGGAGCACGAATACATCCAGGATAGTGAGTTGCGGCGCTCTGGAGGATATTGGGGAATTGTTAAGCGTCAGGATTTAAAACCAGAAATTTCTGCTGCTGTCTTTGCTGCTGAGCCGCCACAGTTGCTTAAGCCGATGGTGATTTCTCAGGGAGTGCATCTGATTTTGGTTGAGGAGATTGTAAAATCGGAATTGAATCAGAAGTTGCGGGCTCAGATTGTGTCTGATTTGTTTAGTGAGTGGTTGAAGGGACAGATTGGGGAAGTTGAAGTTTTTAATAATCTGGATTACAATAATATGCTTGAGTTCTAATTTCCTTGCACTTCAGGTATTAAACCCACATTCTGCCAGTGCAATCACACCTGGATAATGTGGTGTTAAGTATTAAATTTCCACCTTAGGCAGAGATATAATAACTAATACCACTCAGACCCCAAGGTAGAAATATTTAATTATCAATATCAGGGCAGGCTAAACGCATCTTGTCAATAAGCACAATAAACCTAGCCTTATTGTACTTATTGACAAGGGGTTTGATAACTATAGTGTTTAGTTAATTTTAAAAACACTATAGTTATGATTTAATAAATTAGATGCCTTTAATGGGACTTCACCAGACTACAGAAGCAGCAACCTCCACGACCCCCTCCTAGGATACGGGTTGTTTCAGTCTCTTCATTCAATTCGAGCATAAAACTTTCTGAATCGTCAAATAATTCGGATCCAGATAGGTTAATAGCTGAAATATCCTTGATATTAATATTAGCCATTTGAGTTTAACTCCAATAATTTTATGTAAATGTGGTTGATTTGAAAAGGGGTTTTATAACTAGAGTGTTTGTTTAATTTTAAAAACACTATAGTTATGATTTTAAAAATTAAATGCCTTTAATGGGACTTCACCAGACTACAGAAGCAGCAACCTCCACGACCCCCTCCTAGGATACGGGTTGTTTCAGTCTCTTCATTCAATTCGACCATAAAACTTTCTGAATCGTCAAATAATTCGGATCCAGATAGGTTAAGAGCTGAAATATCCTTGATATTAATCTTAGCCATTTGATTTTAACTCCAATAATTTTATGTTAATGTGCTTGATTTGAAAAGGGGTTTTATAACTAGAGTGTTTGTTTAACTTTAAAGACACTATAGTTATGATTTAAAAAATTAAATGCGTTTAATGCAGCTTCACCAGACTACATACGCAGCAACCTCCATGACCCCCTAGGATACGGGTTGTTTCAGTCTCTTCATTCAATTCGACCATAAAACTTTCTGAATCGTCAAATAATTCGGATCCAGATAGGTTAAGAGCTGAAATATCCTTGATATTAATCTTAGCCATTTGATTTTAACTCCAATAAGTTTATGTAAATGTGGTTGATTTGGAATCAAGCTATTGATTCTTGCTTGATATTTTTATCATAGTCATATTTTTTGAAAAAGTCTCTAGGATCAAACTATCTAAAATGACATAATACCTACAGTTATGTGATTTTGAATTGCTATAAGCACCTAAATAGAATTAATTACGGACTCGCAATCTCTGTAACCTTTACATTGTAAGGCTTTGAGTTTTATGAAATGTGTAATTAATTTTGTGTACCTGCTTAGCATTTAAATCACTATAACGTTTATCGTATTTATGAGGTACAGTTTTATTTCAGGCTTATTCCCGTACAACCCTCTTGAATATTGCCTTTTGTATGCAAGCCTCTTGCCTGAAAAGGATAAGCTTTGTACTCACTCCTCCTGATAATTGCTATATTTTATTCAGCCATAAATTAAATAATTATGTCATTTTAAGCAAGCAAACTAGTAAAATTTGCTTACTCAGTTTGACAAGGTGGTGCGTTACGGGGCGGGCTGTCTAAACCCTGGCGCTTGAGCGGAAAGCGATGCAGCGCCTTCACGCGGGGGTTTCCACGGGGCTTACAGCGATGCAGCGCGGTCTTGGGGGTTTCCCCCATGAGCGACTGCATCAAGACAGGTGCGGACGCAGGTTCCGCACACAGCCCCTCCCCATGAGCGACTGCATCAAGACAATGAGGCCCCCCTAACAGACCCTACGCAACTTTTTTACAAATATGAGATGCACCCGATCTAGCAAGCCTCCTACTTTTATTCAGCAAGCCCTAAATAAAAATCAGCGCCAGAAGATTCTGACGCTGATTTCCAAAGTAAACTTATGTATTAATATAGTTCAGTTGATGAAATTGTAATTTCGGCTTAGGTAGGGAAGATTACAACGGTTTGCAATTGGGTGAAGTACAAATTATTGGGCTTTAGTCATTAATCGTAGGGTGGGCAGTGCCTAGCAACGCCCTTTGCAAGCTTCATGATCTGTCTGGTGTACTGCCCACCCTACATGAACTCCACCTACCACCGAACAAGTTCATTTTACTCCCAAATCATAACAGAAGGTAAGGATTCTGGAGAGGCTAAACGCAACAATTGATAACCTACACCGGCGCTTCCCCTGAAAAAACTAGGACTAAAAACAGAGTTAGGCAAATGAGGTAACAAAGCATAGGCTCCATGTTGTTTTGCCCTTGCTATTACCGATGCAGCTTGTGCCCTAGCTGTGTTTAGCCATTCCTGGTTGCCAAGTTTTTGGGATGCAACGACAAATAGTTCAGTTCTGCCCAAACTCCCGCAGCAGAGATGGTCTACATCTATATTAGATATTGCATATTGCTTGGTGGTTTCCAAAGCTGCGTCAATGTCAGAATATATTGCCTGTGTCTGTAGAATCGATGAACTGCCTAAACGGGCTAATCCAATCCCCACGCTGCCGTGACACCAGGCGTGCTGGAAATTAATTTGATTGGTCTGTTCCAGTGAAAGGAAATCTGGCCAATTTCGGACTGAGGCGTCAAAAACACTGGTTTCATATTCGATTCCTTCTTTCGCCCCTTCCAAATAAGCTTTGTCTGCAGTCGCAGCATATAGATGTAGTAAAGAGAAGGAATTACCTGCTGCACCATGAGAAAATCCGGTTAATGGGGTTTTATTGTTTGGCTTCCACGCCCTAGGGGGGGTATGAGTTCGCTGTGATAGGAGATGATTGCCACAGGCTACTGCTTTGTCTAATAGCACTTTCTCAGCTGTCTGTTGATAGAGAGTTAATAAGCCCATGATTGCCCCGGCTACTCCAAAAGTAATATCCAGGGTTTGATCGGCAGCGATTACATCTGCTGTAATTAGTTTTGCAGCTTGCTGGGCATCTTCGAGAAGGGCTGGCTCTTGGAGAAACTGACTAATTTTAACCAAACTGTAAATAATCCCACCTAGCCCTACTAAACCAAGGACACCACCTAATTTGATTCCATCAAGTCTTAACTGCAACAAATTTCGGTCGGCTTGTGATTTCTTAATAGACTGACGTAAGGGTGATAAAGCTGCTTTTGCTACCTCTTTAAATTTTTGCTCACCAGTAATTTTTCCTACAGCTGCTAGGAATAGGCTAACTCCAGCTCGCCCCGTATATAAAGAATCATCCAATAGCTGGAGTTGATAGCGATTAGCTTTAGACATGTAATCTAAATCAATCCAGTTGCAGCCGTCACCAGTCTGAATTGCACTGGCAACAAGACTATTGCCAATTGCTATAGCTTCGTCCAGTAATTCCTCAGGATTTAATGAGGATAATTGGAATAAATTACCCTGTAAAGCAGCACTGTTCTTAGTCAAATGGGCATACTTAGCATAAAAACTCGCCCGAATCAATTTAATTTGCTGGGCTAAATCTTTTTCATCAAGACTTGGGATTTTAGCAATTAACCGTTGGTAACTGGATGTTTTAAAGAAGTTCTTGATTGGTTGAGCTGATGCCAACTCTAGAGCAGTACTATTACAAGATACCGTGAAATAGGGAATATCTAGCTGTTGTAAAGATGTCGTTTCTGCTCCTAATAGTTCTTTAAAGTCTAAGTTTTCTTCAGCTATTAAGTAGTGACGGCTGAGAAAATCGATCAGAATGCTATAGTCCGCGCCATTACGCAAATATTGAGGACTGAGGCTGCGTTTCGAGACCATAGCATAGGTTAGAGTTGGGCGCAGCATAAATCGAGACTTTAAAAATTGTAAGGCTCCTAGGGGACTTTCTTCCCCCAGGAGCATTTCCCGATTTTTAGTTAACAGGTGATAGATTTCTTCAAAACCAGTGACGATTTCCTCAACATAGTTCTTAGCTGAGACAGTTTTACCGTCTAGAATGACCACATTAGTCCCGGCAGGAATAATCACCGTGTTGGGAGCTAAGTGCATCCCATCTGTGTTAATAAATTTCCACTCCCGAGAGGACTTAACTTGCTTTGGCCAAATATTACCTAAAACGCTGGAATCTTGAGCATTTGCCGAGGAGGTATCACCTTCCCAACCAGGTAAAAAACCTGTATGAAGCACTGAATACTTAAACCAGTCTTCCGATTCCGTCACGCTGTGTTCTACAGGATGCATCAACAGGTCAGCATCGATCAGAATCGGATATTCACCACTAGCAACTACATTTTGATGATCACAACTACTTGCTCCTAATAGATGGAGCAGTGATAATAACATCCCTGCTCTTTTATAGAACCGTTGAACTGCGGCTTGATTTTCACAAGGTTGGTGCTCAATACATTCAACCCATCCATATCCCTGGCGATTGAGAATCTTAGTTAATTTGAAGCTTAAAGATGTTTGCTGGTGGTTGCACCAGTCTAGTAACTGATTGAAAGCAACATCTAAGCCCAAGTCTTTGGGCTTATACACCAGTTTAATCCCGGAAGAAAAGGTAAGAGCTAAAACCGAGCGTCTACCATGGTGGGCATTGGAGAGGGAAGTCTCAATTGTTTGGACGTTTCCTAGACTTGCCGGATCAGAAAAGGTACGTTCAATTGCTGAAAAATCTTGTTGTAGACGTTGGATGAATTCAGTAGTAGATTCTACCCATAAATCAAGGGTTGTTGCTATCAGACGACCTAAGACTGGGTAGCGATTGAAAAATGCTAACCCCCCATCTTTGAGAAGATTTTTAAAAAAAGTATTATAAATAATTCGACTTTCTTGGGGAGTCGTTTGGTTGGTAGGAGGGTGAGCTTCCCGAAATGTGTTAAATTCAAATAGTAACGTTTCTTTTCCTAAATTAACCAGTTGTTGCAGCAAGCTCTTTTCTAGGGCTGCGTAGGCTTCTTGGCTCAACAAGGTCAGAGGACTATTTGCTGATAATCGAGTGGCTAATTTACTGCGCCCTACTCGGATAAAATGTAAATAAAAGTCTTCAAACGGTAAGGGATTTTGGGAGTCAAGTAGAGAGTTATCTTCCCCCTCTAGGGTTAGCCATGAAGCGCTGGTAGTTTCAATTAATTCTTTGAGGGTTTCTGCCCAGCTTGGTAAGGGAAAATTTTCTCTAAAATCCCCTGTTTGTAGTAAGTTAAGGACTGTAGTTAAGTCTAATCCATCCCACTGAAGGCGCTGTTTCAGTTGTTGTTCTCCTCCCAGGAGTTTAGACCAGGTTTTGAGGCGTTCTTCAATCAGATCATGATATTTTTGGGGAATAACATTTTGGTAACAAGGGTTATGGAGACGCTCTGATAAAAACGTGGCGTTAATCGCTATAGTCGAGATTGGTGATATTTGTGATTCTATTACTGGCATGGTACTAATCTCTCGACGTGGTAATTTACTTATAAAGATTTTTCAAAAAGTTTGATTTTTTGATTACATGGGTCAATATAAATTTGTGTAACTATTTCCATACTTCCCATTGAATATAAAATTGCCCCTTCACGTAAAACAACGAGGGATGATATTATTAGGATTGCCATAGTAATCCAGAATTTCGTGAGTCCGCCGAACCATTGACTCCAGCAGAATGCCCAGATTCTTTTTAACCACTACTTGTTCTTCTGGTGACACATAAGCCACTTCTGCCAGCAGAATCGAAGTGATTTGGTCATGTGCCCCTTCTTCATTGATACCGGCATGGAGCAGGATGGGTTTATAAAATTCAGGTGGTAACTCCAAGGCTTGGGACTGCTGCTTAAACAACTCGTGGAATACCTTGTCGTCTTCCTCAAACAACAACAGTGCAGCCTTGAAGCTCAGAGGATGCTGCTTGGCAAAAACGGCCAGGGTGGAACAGACTGCGAAAGTCATGGGTAGGGGCTGTATCCGTTGCAGTTGCTCACCTTCGATGCCCACACTCTTCAAGGAATTCTCAATCAAACGGTCATGGTGCAACTCAGACACAAAAAATTCCTGGAGAAGTTTTTGGGTCCGAGGGGATTCATAATTGGCTAAGGATGGTGCTAACAGTCTAGGACACAGATGGGTAACGTGATAAGATTCCAAAGCATAACCAATCAACTGGTTTCTGGTAATGGTCTCATCAGCCATCTTTTCTGAGAAAGGAGAAGGGGGAAATTGCCCCTTCATGCGGTTAAGAAATCGGCACAACTCTCGATAGAACTGCTGTCCAGTCACCCCACGAGATTCCACTTCTTGATGGGTTTCTATCAGTAGACCCCGGCGATCCAGCTCAGCGAGGAGTTCGGGAATATCCTCTTGGATTCCTGGACAGGCCAGACCCAATTGCTCTGGGGACATACCCCCCGCTTGCAAAAGTCTTAGCAGTTGGACAGTTTCCTTTTGGTATTCAGGCTCAAGGGCGATCGCGCATCCTTGACCGCGATAATGAATTTCAACTTCTGTGTCCTTGAATTCAAAAAATACCCGATCTTTGAACAGTGGTTGTTGAAATAAAACGTTTGTTAATGACATATTGTAAAGGGAATAGGGAATAGGGAGTAGGGAACAGGGAGTAGGGAGTTAAATTGCCGAAACTCGCCGCAGTAAATGACTGGCAGAGGAGTAATGATTCCAGATAGCTTTGTAAAAATTGTTGTAAATTTCAATAAATAGGTAAGTTTGTCCTCTAAATCGCTGCTGTGTTTGCGGCTCAATGTGAGGAATGTCTTGAAAGATGCGACGGGTTAAATTTTCTGGTTCGAGTTTTAGCTTGCTGTTTGCCAGTTGTCTAATCGGGTTGATAAAGCCAGAATCTAATTCAACACGCTCACAGGCTTGACTTAAAAATTCAAAATTCTTACGGGTCTGACCTGCCAAAAATCCCAGGGTACTCAAGAAAAAGAGTGGCTCAAAGTTCGCCCAATAGGTCAAAGCATTGCACATCCCCATGGTTTCTGGGAGTGGCATGGTGTCCGCGAGTTGCTCACCGCTAATGCCAATAGCATTAAGTGCTGCCATTACCAGTTCCTGGTCTTGGCGGTATTCTTTAGTGTAGCGTTCGTTTAGCAATTGTCGAACTTTTGTAGAGCTTTGGAAGCTAAGTCCAACAGAATCAAAACAGCACTGTTGAGTAATAAAGTGGTAATGCTCTATTATAAAACCATAAACAACGTTGATTGGAAGTTGGGATGTCGGTGACTTGATGGATTTCAGGAAGAGATTTTGATCAACCTGCTGATTGAGCAATTCAGTGGTCAAATCTTCCAATTCCAGCACAGTGTCGATGCCTGAATTAACCCTGACCTGAGCAACGTCATCCAGTAAGTTGTTTTCGTCCAGGTGACGCACAATAGTATTTATCAGCTCGGAATTATTAGCAGAAAAAATTTCTTGTAGTTCACTCAGACTCTTAGTCCCGTCCATCAGGGAGAAGAACTTTTTTAAGATTTTTCCTGATTGACTGTTAACCTGAAACGCGAAATCTCGACCATCCTGAGAAAAAATCAGCTTATCTTGATAGTAATTAACCTTACAGGCTAATTTGGGAAGCAGCACTGAAGGGTATTGTGGTTTTTTATCCTGAAATTTACCCTGGGATAACTCTGGCTCTAAAGCTGACGTTACTATAGAATCTTCCTTGAGAGGGGGAAGGGTATACTTAGACATCGACTGACTCCGGGATCAGAACGTTAGGTAATAGTTATACTCATTTGATTGCTCAAACCTTCACTACTAAATGTAGGATTCAGAAGTGAAGGTATTTGGTCAAAAGAGTTTACAGGATTACAGGGCTACATGGGTAGTCGTAGGTTAAAGTTCTAATTTTAATACCTCCAGTAGTGGGACAGCAATTACAGCTAAATTGTACTGACTCTACTCGAACTAGACCTCCTCCCATAGCCTGATCAAGCTCATCATTACTCAGTTCGTTCATAAAACTTTCAGAATCGTCGAACAAGTCAGCGCCAGTTAGTTTGATGTCCTTAATTTTTATCTTGGCCATTTGAACTTTACTCCAATAAACGGTTGTGGTTAAGTAGGAATAAATAAGCCATGTTGAATTCCTGTTTTTATATTATTCAAAAACAACCGTGTTCTGTTGATTTTTTGTTTATATTTACGCTGAAACAACAACAGTTTTGTCTCTATCAATAATTAAACTAAATGAGATTATACGATACTGTATATATCCAGCCTTGATAAAATGTTCTAATCTGTTTAGGTAGTGCTATAAAATGATATTTCTATATTGAGATGCTATCGAATTTATGTAATAAACTAAACTAGTTATGTCTAAAAAACTAGTGGAACTGATAAAAACTATAAAAAATAGTCCAAGACTACTCTTGGACTAAAAGACTAAAATTATTTTTTACCAGTTCTCAATTGGGTAAGGTACTTTCGTCCTAGTTTTTAGGGAGCAGAGAGCAGGGAGTGGTAAAAAAATATGTGTACCTCATGATTATGATAATTGCTATATATCTAAACACTGATAAATATCTTCAGAATTGGCATTGAGATAAACACGCTGCAAGTCAATCCCCAGCCTAGAAAATTGCCCAAGGATAGCCTTCATCCTTCCTTCGGTGGAATCATCCCCTTGATGCCAAGCTTCTAACAACCCATTGGCCACAATCTGACAGCGATTCATGCCAAAGCTTTCCTGTTCAGCAAATTTTTGGTCTGGTTCTTCTGCTAACCCCAATCCTGGTGCTAGCTCCATGGTAAATAATGGAACCTCTGGCTGAAAATGGGATTGGTGCTCTGTATAAATAGTCTTTAAAACTCCCTCAACAGCCTCATAGTGACACTTGTCAAAGTAGAGTACCCCCGAATCGTGCCGTTCGTAGTCTTTGGGATTGTACAAAACTTTAAAGTGGAACGGAATTTCCATGTCGTTGAGCTGTTGGGTTAAGCTACCCATTACGGCAACTGCACCCTCAGGAGAAAAGTTGAAGTAAATTCGCACAGTCACTGACTGGTCTGTGTGCGGACGATTTGCTTCTAGATTGCCAACGGCCATATAAAAGCCATTTTGCACCAAATTCTTAGGCATACGGATTGCTACTGAATCCCCTACGGTGGCAGATTGCTCGGATGCTGGCAGATGCTGCTCCCGTTCAATATGCAGCCTCAATCCTCCCTTAGTCACAGCCAAACTGCCATCACTTTCTTCTCTGAGAACAGACCAACCAGGGTCAAAGTAGCCTTTGCCACTATTACTGTCGTGGAGTCGCTGATAAAATCCTACATCTACTCCCAGGATGGTATTGTTCTCCAGGTCTACTGGCGCAGCTTCCGTATCTGCTTCCGGTGCGAGAGCATCTCGCATTGAGCCGTTGTAATAAATACCATATAGAAAACTCCGCAGTTGCAGAGTGATATATTTTTTCTGCATATCCTGGGGCATCCGTTGAAAACGTTCCACAGCTTCGGCTGGAATTTCCAACGGTTTGTAATCTGAATGGTGAATAGAGAAGTCTGATTGGATTTTTACTTTGTTAACAATATCGTCTAGAACGTCTAGTAATTGCTGATTGGCGACTTGGGATGGTTGAATTGCTCTAGAATCAAGTAGTTGGATCATAATTTGGTAGGGAGTAGGGAGTAGGGAGTAGGGAGTAGGGAGTAGGGAGTAGGGAGTAGGGAGTAGGGAGTAGGGAGTAGGGAAGGGAACAGGGAACAGGGAACAGGGAACAGGGAGTAGGGAAAAGGGAGTAGGGAACAGGGAACAGGGAACAGGGAACAGGGAACAAAAATTATCGCAATTCCTACACGGATTGGTATATGTCTTAAACTGAGATCTTCCACCAGTACAAAAAAACTTAATAACGGAAGCGATGCAGCGCCGACCTGCGGGGGTTTCTCCCATTCGCTATTGCATCAAGACAGTGATAACAATCAATTTCAGTAATCAAATAGTGAAATCTTATCACTGTTCCCTGTTCCCCGTTCCCTGTTCCCTACCTTGACAGGTAAATTTTAAACTTGGTGTAAGGTCTTAGTTAAACAGCAGAAGGACTGAGTTGGATTAGTTCAGCAATAGCAGGGCCAAAAATTGTGGGCATGGATGGTTCTGGACGACACAACAAGGTCTTGGCAACCTGGAGCATGGCAATCCCGGCATTACCAAAGGATTTTTGGTATTCAATCATCGCCCGAATTCGTTGAATCAAACCAAAACCGGTAAATTGTACTGCTGTCCGCAAGAAATCAGGTCGGTGTTCTAAAATTTCTGGAAAGGTTTCAAAATACCCTTTGGTTAGGGCAGCAATGGAAGGCTGGAGCTGTTCCAAGGGGGTCATGGCTAAACCTAGGGATTCTTCAATACTTAAAGATTTACTGATCACCAGGCTACTCAGCCAGATTTGGACATAGCTGCTGATCAGTGTTCCTAAATCAAACCCTGGGTCTCCCCAACTACAGCGCTCCCAATCAATTAACCTGACAATGCTGGTACTCTGATGCTCCCAATCTTGGTGCAGAAGGATATTATTTAGCTTTAGGTCATTGTGGGTCAGACAACAGGGGGCAAAAGCATTGCCTAGTTGTGCGATCGCTTGCCCTAAACTATCGTATCGTTGATAAAGGGCAAAGAATTTCAGGCCGTCAGCAGGTACCGCACCAAAAATCTCCGGACCAATTCGTTCTAAACTATTAACTAATCTAGGCACTTGGTCAGTGGTGGGATTATCGGTTTCGGTACAGAAAAAATCTTGATAGTCTTTACGATTAAATGTATGATGATGGATTTTTCCTAAGAGGGTGCCGATGCTGCCAGCAACCTCTGTCGGAAAGATATTTTCCTTGGCGTAGAAATCCATTAAATCCCGATAGTCATCAAGATAGCGGAAAACCATAATGGAATTCTCACCATCAAAATGCAACACCTCTGGTATCAAAGAGCGGAGGTTAGCAAGTTCTGGAAATTGCTGTAAGAATTCTTGAATTCGCCATTCATTCAAAAACTCACCAGCGGCTTTCCCTTCTTGGTTATGTCGCTCCTGCTTGACTAGCAGCTTATTACCATCTGGAAAGGTCAGCAATAAGTTAAAATTCTTGGCTTCCAGTGGCTCAATTTTACTGATATCTTGCTCGGAAGGATTGCATAAACCACGAGCAGCTAGATAGTCAAAAACATTATTAGATTTTAATATGAATGTCATAATTATACCAAAGGGAACAGGGAACAGGTAACAGGGAATCGGGAATCGGGAATCGGGAATCGGTAAAAAATAGATATTTAAAACTTCATTAATAGGGAAAATACTATATTCAGTAGTATATGTAAAAGGAAAGTTATTCTGCCAATTGTTTCTGCTTAAAAACAGACGCAACTAAAACTTTTATGTCCCTAAAGTAGTTAGGGAAAAAGAAGGAGTGTGGGAAGTGTGGGAAGTGCGGGAAGTGTAAAAAGTTAGATGAGCAAGTAGCGTGGAAACCTCCAAGAGCTCTCTGCCTGGTTGCTCGGAAGTCTCTACTCCCTACTCCCTACCCCTGTGAGCTACTCCCTACTCCCTGTTCCCTTTGCTCTATAAGTAAACTAGTTATGTCATAAAAATATTTAAAAAGAATAGAAAATTATAGAGGGCTGGTTTTCATGATTTATTTGTAAATTCTCTAGACTACGGTGGCTGGATAAAATGACATTGTAAACTGAAAATTAAGGATAATTTTCAGTTTATTCTGGTAAATCTATGCTTTCAGTATCCAAGGCTGATGTATGCGATCGCGTAGCGTGACTGTATGTCAATCGCATTCGTTTTATGACTCTGACGTATGCGTTCGCGTAGGTGTTAGGAATATCCGGTATGCGTTCGCGTAGCGTGACCTGCATGTCAATCGCATTAGCTGATAGCTGATAGCTGATAGCTGATAGCTGATAGCTGATAGCTGATAGCTGATAGCTGATAGCTGATAGCTGATAGCTGATAGCTGATAGCTTACAGTCCTATATATAGTTACCTAAGATTATGACAGTTGATCGCAGTATTCAATACTGGTTTGAGATTAGGACCAGTGGGATAAGGCACCAACTCCACAATTCCATCCTGATTGATGATCCATCCTTGAGCTTCGATAATTGGTGGTTTTTTGGCTGTCACTTGGGGTTGTTGATCGGGTTTTTTGCCACGATTGCGAGCAGCCCGATACAATTGACGCCTGGTTGCGGAGAAATCTCGCCAATCTATCCAAACGGTTTCACCGTTGAGGGGGTCAGTGGGGTCAGTGGGTAAGCCCCCTCGTCCAAGCAGAGCAAATGAATTCTGCTCATCATCGGTGCTACAGCCTGTGGCAATCACTAGACCAGTATCAATGATACTTGCTGGTAATGAGATTAATCCTAGGTTTTGAGTTGGGTCTGGATTGCTAATGTTGATTTGACCATCCACACCAAATTGAGAACTGGCAGTAATCTCGCTATCTGGAGATAGAAACAGACCTTGAGTCGTGATCAGAATATTACCTCCAGGACCAAATATGGCGTTGGCTGTGATCTTACTCTGGTCTACAACCACTACAAAATCACTATTAATTTTAATATCACCACCACCACCAGTGCTGTCATTAACGCTGGTACTAATCCCGCTCTGGTTTGAAAGGAACAGTAAGTCACTAGTAATGTCAATATCACCGCCGCCGCTAAGCTCAGAGGTGGCAGTGATTTCCCCTCGATTACTGGTGATTTTATTAGCTGAAATATCAATATTGCCTCCTCCCGCCGAGAAATTGGATGCGGTAATACCACCACCATTGGGAGTTTCCGCTCCGCTGTTGGAAAGCTCGATGGAGTTTGCCACAATCTCAATATCCCCAGCTTCCCCAAGTCCTGGATCTAGGAGGTTATTGCTTTGGAAGTTACTGACACTGATCGTTGCTCCATCTCGGATAATTAACTGATCAGTGAAGACCTCTAATTTACCCCCATTACCAGTACCTGCGATCGCATTCGCCAATAATCCGCTGGCACCTAGGTCTGATGTCCCAATTAGTTCTATTTCCTGTGCCTGAACTCTTAAGATTCCCCCATTGCCAGAGCCTGCAGTAATAGTTGCCACTTGAGCCCCATCCACTAACCGCAAACGTTCGGTTTCAATGCTAAGGTCACCCCCATCCCCTGTGAGGTCTAGGTTCACATTGCCTGTGGCGTCTAGATTCACATTAGCAAATAAGCCGCTAGCTAAATTATTTGCAGTACCAATTAATTCCACATCTGTTGCGTTTACCTTTATAGAACCGGCATCCCCTTCACCAAAGGTAGTGGCTGCAATCTGAGCGCCATCAGTTAGCCGCAAGCTCTCAGTGTTAATGGTCAAGTCGTTCCCATTACCAATGGCTCCTGGTCGGACTTCTGTAAATAAGCCACTGGTATCTCCCTGTGGTGAGGTACCAATTAATTCGACATCTGTGGCGTTGACCTCTATAGAACCGGCATCACCTTCACCATCGGTAATTGCTGAGATCTGGGCTCCATCACTCAGCCGCAAGCTCTCGGTGTTAATGGTCAAATTGCCCCCATCCCCTGTTGCTACTTCTTCCACATTGGCAAACAAGCCACTAGGTAATCCCTGTGATGAGGTACCAATTAGTTCGATCTCAGTAGCCTGCACTGTCAAGGGACCTGCATTCCCTGTACCAAAGGTAGTCGCTGCAATCTGAGCCCCATCAGTAATTCGCAAGCTCTCAGTCTCAATGGTCAAGTTGCCCCCATCCCCGATCGCGTTTGGTCGGACTTCTGTCAATAAGGCACTGGCTAATCCCTGTGGTGAGGTACCAATTAATTCGACCTCTGTTGCCTTTACCTCTATAGAACCCGCATCCCCTTCACCAAGGGTATTAGCTGTAATCTGAGCCCCATCAGTAATTCGCAAGTTCTCGGTGTTAATGGTCAAGTTGCCCCCATTGCCGATCGCGTTTGGTTCCACATTGGCCAACAGGCCAGTAGGTAATTCCTCTGGTGAAGTACCAATTAGTTCCATCTCAGTAGCCTGCACCGTGATCGAACCGGCATTTCCTTTACCAAAGGTATTTGCTCTGATCTGGGCTCCATCAGTAACTCGCAAGCGTTCCGTGTTAATGGTCAAGTTGCCCCCATTGCCGATCGCGTCTGGTTCCACATTGGCCAACAAGCCACTAAGTAATCCCCCTGGTGAAGTACCAATTAGTTCCATCTCAGTAGCCTGCACCCTGATCGAACCGGCATCCCCTTCACCAAAGGTAGTGGCTGAAATCTGAGCCCCATCAGTCAGCTGCAAGTTCTCAGTCTCAATGGTCAAGTCGCCCCCATTCCCAATCGCGTTTGGTCGGACTTCTGTCAATAAGCCACTGGGTAATTCTGCGGTTGACGTGCCAGTCAATTGCACATCTTGAGCCTTAATAGTCAAGGAACCGGCATTCCCCATACCAAAAATATTCGCTGAAATTTGACCTCCATCAACCAGTCGCAAGCGTTCCGTTTCAATGAATAAGTTACCCCCATTCCCGGTCCCTTGTCGTTCCACATTAGCCAACAAGCTACTCGAGAACCTGCCAAAAGCACCAATCAGCTCTACGTCCTTGGCCTGAACTCGCAAATCTCCCCCATCCCCAAAACCAAAGGTACTAGCTGAGATCTCAGCCCCATCAGTAACTCGCAAGCGTTCCGTGTCAATGATCAAATTGCCCCCATTCCCAGTAGCCCCTAGTCCTACTGGCACAAACAAAAGACTCGGACCGGAGCTCGACCCAGCAATCACCTCTACCTCAGCAGCAGTGACGGTCAAGGTGCCAGCATTCCCTGAGCTAAAGGTGCCACTGGAGATCTGACCGCCATTAGCAACCCGTAACTGTTCCGTGTCAATGACTAAATTCCCCCCATTCCCTATAGCCCCTGGTGCTACATCAGTAGATAAACGGGTGGAAAAGTCATTATTGGCAGCGCTACCAATAACGTCCAATGCCTCCGTCGCCTTTACCGTCAAACTTCCCCCAGCCCCACTGCTCACGGTATCGGCTAAGATGGCTGACCCCTCACTCACGGTCACTCGCCGACCCTGCACCTGGATTTCTCCCCCGTCATTACCACTGGTACTCACCGAGGCAGCTTGGGACAAGGTAATATCCTGAAATTGTCCTACATCCTCATAGCTTAAGGTCCAACCTAAGTTAGTTGGGGTCAGGGTTACCATCCCTTCTCCCTGGACACTCCCCAGTTCAATCCGTCCTCCGGCTGTGGTGAGATTTCCTCCTGCAACAGCCACATCACCCCCCACCAAGGCTAAGGTTTTACCTGGCTGTACTTCCAGCCCCACCGGTCGATTATCTGTGTTCACGGCAAAAAATATAGTGGGATTAATACTCAGATTGTTCCCAGGCCCGTTGATCACAATTCCGCCTGGATTGCCTTGGGAGCCATACTGTAAACCAGTGGGAATATTAATGGTTAAGAGGGGAGGCTCCTGGGGATTGGTCGCACTAAATTCACTGCCATCGGCAAATTTAATACTGTTAGCGGTAGAGCCAATAAAGGAGCCACCAATATCGAGAGAAGCCTCCGAACCAAACACGATGCCATTGGGATTGATTAAAAACAGGTTAGCGCTACCGTTAGCCCGAATTAAGCCATCAATATTGGAAATCGACCCACCAGTGACCCGGCTAATAATATTCTCAATGGTGACGGAATTGTTGAAAAAGGCTGTATTGCCAGTCAGAACCGAAAACTGCTCGAAGCTATGGAAAAGATTACCCCCGGCAGTGGTACCACCGGTAATCTCAATAATGTTGCCATTAGGAGTAACAATGGAATTGTTGGGTAGAGTATTATCTGGAACAATTTGAGCTGAGCAAAGCAAGGGCATCTGAGCCACTAGGTAACAGGCAATGGGCAAGGTCAGGAGTTGCTTTAAGGGTTTGTTTAAGGGTTTGTTTTGATGGGACCTAAGTGGCAATTTACAAAAATCTGTGGTGACCATGAGGCTTTTCTAGAGACTGAAGCATGTCGTGGGCAAGAACTATCCTCTAGAATTCCCAAACCTCTAGACCAAGTAACGCTATTGACTAGAAAAATAGCTGCACTACCGGCGACGACCCTTGAACACACCACCAATGCCCAACAGACCTAACCCAATTAAGCCACTGGTAGCCCCAGACTCTGGCACCTGAGCCACTCCCTGGTCAGGATTAAAGGTTGACCAATTGAAATCGTTAAAAAACCCCTCTTGTTCCACCAACTGGCCTAATACTTGCCCACTGCCATTGCCACCACCACCACTGCTGCCACCACCGCCACTGCCACCACTGCCACCGCCACCACCACCGCCACTATGGCCCCATTCGTACATGTCGATTACATCTTGGATGCGGTCTTCAGTTAGCCAGGAGCCTGCTGTTTCGTTATCATTGGCGATATACCAGTCGATGGATGAGGCATTCACGCTAGAATCATTCAAATAGTCCCCAATTTTGTCAGCTAAGGTATTCTTGGCGTTGTTGAGCAAGTTATTGAGATTTAGGGTCATATTTGATTCACTGGGCAGTCCATCTGAGCCAAACACAACAGAGTTTAGGTCAAAGCCAATCACATCAAAGGCTCGTAAATCTAGTGGTGAAATATCCGCCCTCTCTCCCCAACCTAGGGCTGGCTTCATAATGCCCAAATCATCCCCCAGACCGTCCCAGTGGCTGGCTTGGTAGCCATCACCTCCGTCTCCTAAATTGAGATCCTTGCCTTCGGAAAAGTATGCCAGAGCTGTTTTACCCCCATCAATGGAAAAGTAGGCATTGGCACCATAGGTTAAGTCAATCTTGTTATTATAATATGGGGTCGAGTGAGTACGGCGGTACATATCCAGGGCAGTAGTACGCATCAGACGGTTAAGGTTAATCTCCTCACTAGCGTCATGATCAGCGAGTTTCGTAGAATCGACCGCACTGACGAAGCCCAAGATATGACCAATTTCATGCATACCAACACTCAAAAAATCTACGGCGTTTGATGGGGTTGGGGCGTTACGCTGGTAATCATAGCTCCAATTGAAGGTATCATTCATGACGATATAGCCATCAAGCAGGGAGTTATTGCTGTGGTAATTTATGGCTTTGGCATTGGCATTGGTCAGAGCAATATTGTTGTTGTACCAGTCACTTCCGCTTTCAAACAAGACCCTATACAGATACTCGCCATCATCGTCATGTCTTTGCAGCTTATTATAAGCAGTATCATCATCTTTTGATGTTTTATCGAACTTCATCTTCTTCCGAAATGTTTTGTACTTTTTATTCTTTTGCAGACCAGGGAGTGCCCCACCCAGGATGTTTGAGGGTAAGTCGTTGGTCATCTCAACGTGAATTTTGACGGTGATATCATCGGTTAAATAGTAAGACCAAATCTCACCAGCCATTTGAAACCCTAGCATTTGTTCGAGGGAGGTTCCTGGTTGATAGCTGAAGTCGAAATCTATGGCTTGAGCTGGGGCGTTACCACCAATTACTGCTGCGGATGCCAGGGACAAGGACATGATTACTTGGCGATTTTTCATAAGATTTTACCTGCTATAAATTACTAACATGGATACTATCAGTATCTAAAAGTGATGTATCCAATGGTGTTTTTGATTTGATTCTGGTGTATAGTATCGTTTTTTTATTGGAACGTGATGTATGCCATAAATCGCATTTGAAAAGTAATTAAAATCTAACTTAGTAACACATATAGGGATTATTTGTTACTAAGTTAGTATGATAATACTAGGAGAGCCAACATGCTTGATCAAGACTAAATATACAAACTCTCTCATACTCTAAATTTGAAGAGCTGTTGTAGTTATAATTTAGGATTATTATTTATTATTTTAAATTTCAAAAAATTCCCTTTATGGTTAAAATTTTTTGCTATTCAGCAACGTCATTGTTTTTACAAATACTAAGCCCTTCGGATTTCTTTGCTACTGTTCCGGTGATCCGCTGTTCCCTTTTTTGATCAGGCCAGATGGCTGCACTACCGGCGACCACCCTTAAACAGACCACCAATGCCCAACAGACCTAACCCAATTAAGCCACTGGTCGCCCCAGACTCTGGCACCTGAGCCACTCCCTGGTCAGGATTAAAGGTTGACCAATTGAAATCGTTAAAAAACCCCTCCTGTTCAATCAACTGGCCTAAAACTTGCCCACTGCCATTGCCGCCACCGCCACTGCTGCCACCACCACCACTGCCACCACTGCCACCGCCACCACCACCGCCACTATGGCCCCATTCGTACATCTCGATCACATCGTCGATCCGGTCTTCACTTAGCCAGGAGCCTGCTGTTTGGTTATCATTGGCGATATACCAGTCGATGGATGAGCGATCGACGCTAGGATCATCCAAATAGACACCGATTTTGTCGGCTAAGGTCTTCTTGGCGTTGTTGAGCAAGTTATTGAAATTGAGGGTCATATTGGATTCACTAGGGCGTCCATCTGAGCCGAACACAGTGGAGTTAAGGTCAAAGCCAATCACATCAAAGGCTCGTAAATCCAGTGCTGAGATATCGGATGTCTCTCCCCAACCTAGAGCTGGTTTCATAATGCCCAAATCATTGCCGTAACCGTCCCAGTGGCTGGCTTGATAGCCATCACCTCCTAATCCTAAATTGAGATCCTGGCCTTCGGAAAAGTAGGCCAGAGCTGTATCACCCCCATCAATGGAAAAGTAGGCGTTGGCACCATAGCCTAATTCAAGCTTTTCTTGGTCTTCGCTCGACTCACTATAGCGGTACATATCCAGGGAGGTAGTACGCATCAGACGCTCAAGGTTCATCTCATCACTAGCGTCATAATCCGCGAGTATCGTAGAATCGACCCCACTAACGTAGCCTAAGATATGACCAATTTCATGGACGGCCACACTCAGGAAGTCTATGGCGTCTAATGGGGTTGGGGCGTTACGTAGGTAATCATGGCTCCAATTGAAGTCGTCATTCATGACGATATAGCCATCCAGCAGGGAGTTATTGCTGTGGTAATTTATGGCTTTGGCATTGGCATTGGTCAGGGCAATCTTTGTGTTGGACCACCCTTTTCGGCTTTCAAACACGGCATGATAGCGAGTATTGCCATTGTCTTGCAGCTGATCATAAGCAGTATAATCATCTGCCGATGTTCTATCGGACTTCAGCTTTTTCAGAAATGTCTTGTAGTTTTTATTCTTTTGCAGACCAGGGAGTGCCCCACCCAGGAGGTTTGAGGGCAAGTCGTTGGTCATCTCAACGTGAATTTTGACAGTGATATCATCCGTTAAATAGTAAGACCAAATCTCACCAGCCATTTGAAACCCGACCATTTGTTCGAGGGAGGTTCCTGGTTGATAGCTGAAGTCAAAGTCTATTGCTTGACCTGGGGCGTTACCAGCAATTACTGCTGCAGATGCCAGGGACAAGGACATGATTAACTGGCGATTTTTCATAAGATTTTACTTAATAGAAATTACTAACATGGATACTATCAGTATGGAACGGTGATGTATGCAATCATATTTGTGATAGGATGCTGGTGTCTATTATCGGGTTTTTTATTGGAACGTGATGTATACAATTGTGTTGATTTATGCCTGTTTATTTCGAAAAAAATCATCAGTTTTTTATGATCACTTTATGAGTCGTTTATGATCACCAAACACCTGTGCTACAGAGCACTATAGCAACCCTTTCGCTCGGGTCATAGTCCTCGTAATTTTGCTTTACTTCCACGTTTGGTCTTGAATGCTTTGCGTCAGAAAACAACTGTAAATTGCAGTCTATGACAAAAGCAGAAACGGACTGCCATGAATACAGCGGT
Organism: Moorena sp. SIO3H5; assembly: GCF_010692395.1. Taxonomy (GTDB): domain Bacteria; phylum Cyanobacteriota; class Cyanobacteriia; order Cyanobacteriales; family Coleofasciculaceae; genus Moorena. Next base: position 657 of record NZ_JAAHHS010000032.1, on the reverse strand, counting down.
TTGCATAACTATCAGATATACAGGATTGTTTTCCCTCTGTTCCCTTTTCCTTCTTTCCTGCTCCCTGCTCCCTGCTCCCTGCTCCCTGCTCCCTGCTCCCTGCTCCCTGCTCCCTGCTCCCTGCTCCCTAAAAACCAGAACTCTGTACCTATTAAAATTTAAAACTGCTGTATATCACCACTTTTATCACTTCCTTTTTTCAAGCTTGATTGAGATGCTTTTACCCTGATCAAAATACCAGATTAAGACATTATTTACCCAGACTACAATGCAGTGATGATGGCTGCACTACCGGCGACGACCCTTGAACAGACCACCAATGCCGAACAGACCTAACCCAATTAAGCCACTGGTAGCCCCAGACTCTGGCACCTGAGCCGCTCCCTGGTCAGGATTAAAGGTTGACCAATTGAAATCGTTAAAAAACCCCTCTTGTTCCACCAACTGGGCTAATACTTGGCCACTGCCATTGCCGCCACCGCCACTGCTGCCACCACCGCCACTGCCGCCACTGCCACCGCCACCACCACCGCCACTATGACCCCATTCGTACATATCGATCACATCGTCGATCCGGTCTTCAGCTAGCCAGGAGCCTGCTGTTTGGTTATAGCCATTGGCGATATACCAGTCGATCCATGAGGCATTCCAGTTAGA
>NZ_JAAHHS010000319.1 GCF_010692395.1 Moorena sp. SIO3H5 | reverse complement strand
GGAATTACTGCTTTAGGTGCTGGTTCATTGTTGAAAAAAAAGGATAAATAATAAGGGATTATTTTTAAGTCCTATCAACTAAAGATATCACCATAATTGTAGAGCGAGTTAAGTCCATTATTATGGACTTTTTTTTTGTGATAATCTATAAACTTAATTGCAAGTATAAATCCCTGTGATGGTTACCGCAACTCTAAGTGACTGGCGCAACATCGTGAAATAAAGAACAAAACAGGCAAAGGCTATCCTAAAAAAAAACAGTCAGTAATTTGGCGTATAAGTTAATTTAACTTTCCACTGTTATCACCCTTTGTGGTAGGTTAATTTTAGCAAATGTGATCGAGTTATTTTTTGTTGCAAAAGAATAATTCGGCGTAAAAGTTAAAGTTTTACCCGGTTAAATCCGCTGATCAATTCTTCGGTGCTTGAGATTTTTTTTGAAACTATCCAAAATCTTAATTGCCCACTTAGCGGTGCAATTAACTCAATTTATCTACCTACTCAACCAGGAGAATTCCTTTGATTAATTTTTCTAAACAATTAGGTGTTGTTACTACTGCTATCGCTGTAACCTCTGTTACTGTTGGAGTTTTACCGGCTGCTGCTTTCCAGATAATCAAGCACGAATTCAGTGGCACTCTTGAATTGTTATCTTATTATAGAATCTTTGATCCTATAATCTTTGATCCTATAATCTTTGATCCTATAATCTTTGATCCTATAATCGATGAGCCTTTTATAGAGTTTGTTCCACAAACTATAAATTACGAGGGATTTGTTGAGTACACTACTGAAGGAGAATTACTCTCTTTGTTTCTTAATAGACCATTATTTTATTGTTTTCCTGATATTAATCCTCGAACCGTTTTTACTACAGTAGGTTCTGATAATATTTTTATGCTTGACTGTTCGCGTTCTTCTGCTCTTAGTACGTTTAAAGCTACCCCTGATAATTGGATTATAGATGTCGATTTTGGTAGGGCTGTTGATCTATCAAGTGAGACCTTTAGCTGGAACAGAGAGTCAGGAATTAGATTTTATGAGAACTTAGGCTTCATTGGTTCAACTACCTATGTTGATCCCAATCCTAATTTTAAGGAAACCATTACCAACGATCCGTCAAAGCCCGATCCAACCAGTGTACCTGAACCGGTTTCTGGATTAGCACTGCTGGGAATTACTGCTTTAGGGGCTGGTTCATTGTTGAAAAGAAAGGATAAATAATCAGGGATTATTGTTCAGGATTATTTCAAAGTTATAGAAGCTAATTATAGAGCAAAAAAAGTCCATTATTATGGACTTTTTTTTGTGTTATAATCTATCAAATTTATTGTAATTATACTTGTAATGGTTCCTAATAATTACAAAGACTGGCTAGATATTGCAAATGAACGGGCGGCAGATGCAGACGCTATACTCAAAAATAGAAGTCAATCAATTGGATCAGTTTATATGGCAGGCTATGCCATTGAATCTAGTCTCAAGGCTTTATTACGATCTAGAAATAAATCATTTCCGAAACATGGCAATCAGGGGCATAATCTACGGCGTTTATGGGAAGCAGCGGGATTTCGTCTCTCCGATATCCGTGACTCTACAGGTGCAAAGACATTTTTTATAGAAAACTGGGATACATCCCTACGTTATCAAATAACCTGTAATAGTAGCCTGACAATGGCGGAGTTGGTAGATGGAGCAAAGCAGTTAACAAACTTTATAAAGTTTAAAATTAGTCCTAAATCCCGGAGGCGCAGATGAACCATTCAGAAATCAAAGAGCGTATTCATCAAAATATGTCGCGGGCAGCTTTAGAGATTACGGATCTGCGGGTTCAACCGGATCCGTTTCTAGGCTGGCGTATTGCTGTCATTTCCCTAGGATTTGATGGCAAATCCAAACAAGAACGTAAGAACATTGTTCTAGAGGGGCTAGAAGAATTGACAATTCAGTGGTTAGATTTGCTCACTCCTGAGGAGAAGGAGCAGGAATGGGCTGACTCTGTTCCCATTGATTCTACCCTGGAAAACGTACCCTTTTGGCCTGAAGCTCTGGCTCGCTCTCGCTCTGGCTCTAGTAATCCTGAAGCAATCCTATTTCCATCGGATCTAGACGAAGACCTTGACCGACCGATCGTTGCAACATTTTATTCCCTTAGAGGAGGAGTGGGTCGCTCAACTGCCCTGGCTTATACTGCCCGAATTCTTGCTAGTCGTGGACGCACTGTGCTCTGTGTTGACATGGATTTGGAAGCTCCAGGATTAGCGGCTTTGTTTGGAAAGGAAAACGAGATTAAGGATCAACAGGGCTTGGTATTTGTTTTACTAAGTTTGGAGCAAGGGGAAGAGCCTGACATCCGTAATCATATTCTGAGGGTTTCTGAAACCGATGAGATTTACTGTCTTCCGGCAGGTTTGCCCAATGCCAATTATGCGCGTTTACTGAGCTTTATGGAACCTGGAGCTTGGTATCGGGAAGATAGAAATCCATTACGTGAACTGATTCAGATTTTAAGTAGTGATCGTCTTCCTTTCAAACCTGATGTCATTTTACTAGATGCTCGCACAGGAATGACTCCTCTCAATGGACCGCTGCTGTTTGACTTGGCTGATCTGGCAATTATTGTTTTCTTTCCTAATCTTCAAGCTCAAAGGGTTACCGGTGAACTAGTTCGTGCGTTGCTTGCTGCTGAGACTAGACGAACTGAAACTGAACAGCGGCTTACTCCAGAGCCAAGATTTATTGTGTCTCCAATTCCTGCTAGTAAAGCACCAGAAGTTGTGGAACGATACCAACATAGAGCTATTGAATGGATTGGAGATTGGCTCTCTGTGCTCAGGGATAAACAATCGAGATCAGAGCCGATTAAAGAATCAGATATTACACATTTTATTCCCTATCGAGAAGAGATTGCCACATCAGATAAAATTTTATCTAATCAAGAAACATGGCGTGACTTTGAGCCGGTTGCTGAATGGTTAGAAGGTTTTTTACAATAAGATATTGCACCAAGTTTAAACTTTATCTGTAAAGGTAGGGAACAGGTAAAAAAAATATGTTTACCTAATTAGCCTACAGACCGCTATACAAAAAAAGCGATGCTCTGAAAGAGCCGCTACGCGAGTGACGCGATCGCTTTTTTTTACCCTTAAAATACCCCCCCAAAAAAAATTATTAAAACCCTTGACAAATTAATATAATAATCATTACAATTATTATGTAACACGATTCAAATCTTGAGCTATGTCGCAAGAATTTATCCCTAACCCCGACAATAATCCTGAACATCAAATTTATGACATTAATCTTGAAGATCTTTTCCCAAAAGAACAATATGTTCAGCACATTTTAAAGGGGCCTCGTCAAGGAGTAACTAATACTATTCATACCCTGTCTGCCATGGGCTACGCACAAGCTTCCGAATGGAGTCCTCTGCAACCTACCGGCATGCCAGGGCAGGTGATTACTATCATCACTAAGTATTGGATGCTACGTTAACACGTTAGTTTTTCGGGGGGTTTCTCCCCCCTTGGCAAAAACCAAGGTTCCGGTATGATTAAATAGGATCATATTTCGATGGGTTCGGAAACTGAGTGACATAGCGATTTACATCCACTTACTGTGGACTTGAAATAGCCGTGGATATTATTTCTACGGCTATTTTTTTTGTTCTTAAGTATTTAATTGAGTAGGGAACAGGGAGTAGGGAATCGGGAATCGGGAATCGGGAATCGGGAATCGGGAATCGGGAGTAGGGAGTAGAGAGTAGGGAGTAGGGAAGACAATTTAAATGTATATCACACTTACTATAAAGCGCTATATAATTTAAAAATCTATCATGAACAATCTTGGTGATTTATCATAACATCAAAAACTATTCAGAGCTCTTTACTACTGTTCCCTGTTCCCTGTTCCCTGTTCCCTTTTTTGATCAATCATAGGTTCACATTTAAACTAAAATTTATATATGGTTAAATCCCTAATTAAATCATGGTTTCTGTGCTTAAGTCTATCCTTAGTTTTAATAGCTTGCAATGGTGCTACCCTTAAAAAACAACAGCCAGAAGTGGTGAGCTTAACGGTATCAGTGGCTGCTAGCTTACAAGATGCGATGAAAGCTATCAAAGTACTCTACACTAAGGAAACACCAGATGTTACCATTATTTATAACTTTGCTTCCTCTGGTTCGTTGCAACAACAAATCGAACAGGGCGCGCCAGTAGATGTTTTTATTTCAGCAGCTCCGAAACAGATGAATGCTCTGGACTCTAAGGGGTTTTTACTAGAAGGTACAAGGGAAAGTCTTCTTAATAATCAAGTAGTATTAATTACTCCTAAAGATGAGACGGGTATCTCTAATTTTAAGGACTTAACCTCTGATAACATCAGTAAAATAGCAATGGGAGACCCGGAAAGTGTACCAGCTGGATACTATGCTAAGGAAGTTCTGACTACTCTTAATTTGTTTGACCAGCTCAAACCGAAGTTAGTTTTTGGAAAAGATGTTCGCCAAGTTCTATCTTATGTGGAAACCGGTAATGTGGATGCTGGATTGGTGTATGCAACAGATGCCAAAGTATCAAACCAAGTTAAACGAGTTGCTACTGCTCCGCCAGAGTCTTACTCCCGGATTATCTACCCAGTAGCGGTATTGAAGGAGTCTAAAAACCCTGATTATGCTAACCAGTTTGTGCAGTTTATTATCGGTGAATCAGCTAAAACTGTATTTGAGAGCTATGGGTTTATTATGGTTGATAATTGACAATTAACTAACCTATGGAAGATTTATCTCCTTTATGGATTTCCCTAAAGACTGCTGGCTTGGCTACTATCTTGGCTTTCTTTATGGGAATTACGGTAGCGGGCTGGATGTTTAGCTATCAAGGGAAAGGTAAAGGAATTATTGATAGTATCTTAACCCTTCCGATAGTGCTACCGCCTACAGTAGTTGGCTTTTTATTACTGTTGTTACTAGGTAGAAATAGCCCAGTGGGACAGCTATTGAGGCAATTGGGAGTATCTGTAATCTTGTCTTGGCCTGCTACTGTGATTGCTGCTACTGTCGTTGCCTTTCCTTTGATGTATAAAACTGTATTGGCAGCTTTCAAACAAGTTAATCAGGATTTGATTAACTCTGCCCGTACCTTGGGTGCTTCTGAATGTAGGGTATTTTGGCAAGTGTTGCTACCTTTGGCTTGGCCAGGGGTGATGGCGGGGACAGTTCTGGCGTTTGCTAGAGCTTTGGGAGAGTTTGGCGCTACGTTAATGCTAGCTGGGAATATTCCTGGTAAAACCCAAACCATTGCGATCGCAATCTTTTTTGCAGCCCAAGCCGGGAGGATGGGGGAAGCACTACTATGGGTGTTGATTATGGTAGCGATCGCTGTCGTGGCAATCACCATCATTAACTATGAACAGGGAGTAGGGAGTAGGGAGCAGGGAGCAGGGAGCAGGGAGCAGGGAGTAGGGGAAAAATTATTTGTACCTTATCAGTATGATAAATGCTATAGATTAATCAAGCGTTGCTGCTCAATAATTAGTCACTGGTTACTCCCTTCGCGCAAAACCAACATTCCCTTCTCTAACATAGAAGTAAGTAAGGGATCCCCCCTAACCCCCCTTAATAAGGGGGGAAAAGAGCAGGGAATAGGGACAAAATCTCACATAGAAGTAAGGAAGGGATCCCCCCTAACCCCCCTTAATAAGGGGGGGACTAGAGCTTCCCTCATAGAACCAAGTCAAGGACTTTTAGTAGAGTTACGAAAAGAGCTAAGCTCTAGCTTTACCCTAGATGCTAAATTTACTGCTAATGGTAAGCCCTTAGGTATCTTAGGAGCTTCTGGTTCTGGTAAAAGTATGACGCTACGGTGTATTGCTGGTTTGGCTACACCCACTCAAGGCCGCATTGTCTTGAACGGAAGAGTTTTGTTTGATTCCAAACAGGGTATTAACCTTCCTCCTCACCAACGTCGCATTGGTTTTGTTTTTCAAAACTATGCCCTGTTTCCCCACATGAATGTTGCTGAAAACATTGGGTTTGGCTTGCAGGAATTGCCCAAACCCCAAAGGAATGAACAGGTATGGAAATACATTGAACTGATGCATTTACAGGGACTGGAAAACCGCTATCCTCACGAACTTTCTGGGGGACAGCAGCAGCGGGTAGCCTTGGCAAGAGCAATAGCGATCGCACCAGAAGCGTTACTGTTAGATGAGCCCCTTTCAGCCCTTGATACCTATCTCCGGAATCAGATCGAAATGCTACTAACGGAAGTTTTCTCTACCTATCAAGGAGCTACTCTTTTCGTTACCCATAAATTAGAGGAAGCTTACCGAGTTTGTGGTAATCTGTTAGTACTTTCCGAAGGAAAGGTTATTGCTTCTGGTACTAAAGAAGCTATTTTTGAGCATCCTCCTAGCTTTAGGGTAGCACAATTAACGGAGTGTAAAAACTTTTCTCGGGTTGAAATTATTGACGACCAAAAAATTCAAGCCCTGGACTGGAACTGTAGTCTCTCAGTTGTGGAACCGATTAGGAAATCTTTAGCCTATGTTGGCATCCGTGCCCATCATCTGAGATTTCTAAATAAGCCAAATTACGACAATACTTTTCCCTGTTGGCTGGTGACGATGAGTGAAACCCAACACCGAGTTACACTGTATCTAAATTTATATACTGCTTCTAGGAATACAGAACTTATGGATTGCCCCCTAAATCCCCCAATTCTGGGAGACTTTGACATGATTCCCCCCCAAAGTTGGGGGGTTAGGGGGGCAAAAGCAACTAAACTTGGTAAGTCCTACAACCCTCAACAATACCACCTCCAAGCTGAAGTTTTCAAGGAAAAATGGCATCAGATTAAAGCTTGGCCTCAGCCATGGTATGTGCAGTTAGATGCTTTGAGGTTGATTTTGATGGAGAGTTGATTTAAGTGAGTGCGATGCTCCTTGCTACGTCAGCTTGGTCTACAGGAAGATGAGATTTAACCATGCCATTACTATGAGTCGATTTTCATTCCCAGCTACATTTACCCCTGACGAGTCGGATGGTGGGTTTGTGGTAACTTTTAGGGATCTCCCAGAAGCCATTACTCAGGGAGATTCCATGGAACAAGCCTTGGCTGAAGCAGCGGACTGTTTGGAAGAAGCCATTGCTGCGAGAATTGATGACCAACTCGACATCCCCAATCCTTCATCCCCGGAAGGGGGAGACTATTTAGTGCCAGTGCCAATTCAGACTGCCTTAAAAGCTGCCCTTTACCTGGCCATGTGTGAGACAGGGACACATCACTTGTAGCTCACAGAAGCGACAAGGTTTTGAAAAAAGCGTACCCTAAATATTAGAAGAAGGACGAAAGACTCGTTCAAAGGGTTGTTTGCGATAGCGTCGATAGATATCAAAATCCTTATCCAAAGTAGCGATCGCCGCAATATTCAAACGTTCAGAAATTGCGATAAGAGACAAATCAGAAAAATCACCAGGCAAGTCAGCATACTGGGCGTTTAGCTCAGCGATACGGGCTTTCGTCTTGCAGTAAGAGCGACTCACACTCATAGATGTTATTTGCCAGATGAGTTAGAAATTCATTCTGCACCCGCCAATCAGACCCTAGCAACCATAGCACTTCTGTAACACAACCTACCGTTGTCACTAACCGACTGCTACAACTGGTAAAAAACTCAACCACCTGACTATGATGTTGATCGGCTGAATCATAGAAAGCCACCAACAAGCCTGTATCCACCAAAATAGCAGGATGATAGGTCATACTTCTCGTTGATGGCTTGCCCGTATCCGAGAAGCAATAATCTCTCTACGAGTATCCCGATCAGATAGATTTCCCACCGATAGCAAATGTTTAGGCATTCCTCCCATTCGTTCTAAAACCGATTTTTGGGATTGAAAATTTTGGCGATAATCCCGCAGCAATTTTTTGATCAACTCACTGCTAGTTGTTTTTTCCTGACTTAAAATTTCAACTAAATACTGTTCTGCCTCTTGATCCAGACTCACATTCAACATCACCTTTTCCTCCATGGTACTGTTGCCTTCTTTCAATCTTACAATTTTCTAGACCTCATGGGTTTTCTTCAAGAGCCTTTTGCAATTGAGAAATTACAGTCTCTGCTGACTGAGGTCGTAACTTGCCCTGTTGAAATGTGGCAATCGATTCTTTGGCATCCTCAGCAATTTCTTTACGACGGGATTCGATCAGACGGTTTTTGATGATTTCAACCAGCATAGCCTGCTGTTCAGGAGGGAGTTGACTGACGGTGTTGAGGGCTTCTTCAAGGGAAGTTGTCATTGGCTTAACAGAGAGAGAGCTTTGGTCGCTAGATTCAATTCTATCGGGTTGAATACTTACACGCTTGCACCGAATCGAAGGCAGAAGAAAAGGAGTAAGGTTTAAAGGGTAATGGTGTTTTATCACTAATTATCCAGACAGGATATCAGTGCGATGCTCCTTGGCCTTTGGGCCACGCTACGCGAATGGAGCCGCTACGCGAACGCATTCTCTTGTAGCTTGGTTTGAAGCAAGGAAACCCAACACTATCTTTTGGCTTGGGAATCGCTACCATTTCCAATCCTCTTCATCCCAATAATTTTTAATCCGATCATCAATTAATAATTCATCATCACCATTTTCTGCCATTTCTTTAAATGCTTCTTCCCATCCTTGACGAGAGTGGGATACTGGCGAAATGATCACCTTTCCATCTTCTACTGTTATTTCAACTACATTGGCTAAACCACATTCTTCAATAATTGCTTTAGGGATTCTAATTCCTTGGGAATCTCCAATACGTACAATTGCCGCTTTCATCAGCTTAATTAATAGATAAACTTATTGGTAATTAACATCTTAGCACTAATAATTAATAATCTCTCTATAGTGTACCTAAATGAATGGTGAGTGATAATTTTTGTACCCTGTTTCCTACTCCCTGTTCCCTGTTCCCTGTTCCCTACTCCCTATTCCCTTTACTATTTTAATTGAAGAGATCT
>NZ_JAAHHS010000318.1 GCF_010692395.1 Moorena sp. SIO3H5 | reverse complement strand
TGGGATTGAGCACATTGTCTTGATGCAGTCGCTCATGGGGGGAACCACGGCAGTCGCTCATGGGGGAAACCCCCAAGACCGCGCTGCCTTCCCAAGACCGCGCTGCATCGCTAATCAGCTGCCAGACGAATTTGGAGCACCTAGTACCGCTGGGCGCAATTAAAAATTCAAAATTCTTGAATGTTTACTATAGCGTTTTCACATCTGATGTTAAAGCGCTATATTTCCTTGTTTATCTCAGAGCTGACAGTTATCAGCTGTCAGTCATTGACGTACTAACTGACCTAAGTGTTTTAATATTCTCGCGACAGTATATAGATCATTGCCACGATTCAGCAGAGAGAACTGATTAGAAAAAGCATATTGCAGTTTATCTTGTCGAATCAGTTTTATAAAAATAAATTCACCACCATTACTGACAAATCCAAAAGCAGGCTTTTGTAGCTCAGGATTAGCCAACATATAAGCTAGAGCTTGTGGTATCCCTACCTTTAAAGAGTATTCTGCTCGTTTCGCTTCAATCACCACTATCCAAAACTCAGGTTGGCAAATCAAAATATCAATTCGTCCCCTGACAATCGTTTCCTGATCTTCCGATGAAATTTGTACATCTTTGTCTTGATGCAGTCGCTCATGGGGGAAACCACGGCAGTCGCTCATGGGGGGAACCCCCAAGACCGCGCTGCCTTCCCAAGACCGCGCTGCATCGCTTCCGCAAGAATATAGAAGGGTGGGCGATAAAAATCAGCAATTCTCAACAATGGGGATAGCACCACCATTTTGACAATCGGTTCTACCATGGGGTACTGAGATAAATGGAGATAGTCATTCTTGACCCGATCTAACCATTGCTTTTCTAGCTCATTGAGTTCTGGTAAATCCTCTTGCCACTCTAGAAACAATTGCTCATCATGAGTAGGCTCTAGTCCAAATTTGTCCTTCAATTGAGGCAGAGAAATATCTTGGGCTACGATTGTTTCTACCATTATCCTATGGGAATTGTTAATTAGGTTAATTAGGAATTTAAATTTTATTCTTAATTGCTAATGCTTTTACCTTATTATAAACCTTCGCGTAGCGTGGCCTATAGCCAATCGTAAAAATAATATCGCTCTCAATTTTAAGTAATTACTGCATTACCTGGCTATTTTATACTCTACAATACTGTTTCATTTAAACCCTAATTATGATTCTAATTCTACAGGTTTATTGTTGATCACCACCTGATGACATCCAGGCGCTAACTGGAGATAGTTCTGGCAATTCAACATCTAACCAACCTACACTAGCGTCTCCTCGTAAACCTCCTACACCTCCCATAATCACCATACTCCCTGTTTGACCCTGATCTCAGAAACTTACCCCTTTACATGATCCCTTTACTGTACAAGATTGACCGTAGGTCACGCTACGCGATGAAGCGAAGCTTCCGCTAAAAGCGATCGAACATTTTGCGATCGCAACCAAGATTAGAATAAAGTAAACAAGTGTAAAGAAATGCTTAGTTTTACTTGATTATTTATCTAAAAAATAAGCATACTGTCCATTGCCGGTTGAAAATAACTATGCAGCATCTGTTTGCAAAACGAATTTTAGTATCCTTCGCAGCACTGTTCCTAGCTTGTTCTATGTGGGCGATTGCTCCTGAGGCCAAGGCTTACGACAATCCTGAGTTACTGCCGGAGGTTCAAACACCAGTCATTGATTTAGCGAACTTTATTCCAGAGCTTCAAGAGCAGAGACTAGTCGAAGATTTAGAAAGCTTTGAGGAGGAAACTGGCTGGAAACTCCGAGTTTTGACCCAATATGACCGCACCCCTGGTCGGGCAGTCAAAGAGTTTTGGGGACTTAACGACAAAAGTATGTTACTGATTGCTGACGCCCGAGGAGGGAATATCCTAGGGTTTAACGTGGGTGATGCCCTGTATGAATTCCTTCCTCGGACATTTTGGGTAGAGTTGCAAACCCGATTTGGTAATCTCTACTTTGTACGGGATAATGGCGAAAACCAATCCATTATCGAATCCCTAAATACGGTCAAGCAATGCCTGCGTCAAGGGGGATGTCGGGTAGTACCTGGACTACCACGGGAACAGTGGATTCTGACCCTAATTACTTCTACTGTCGGAGGAGTGATTTTTGGATTTGCTGCTATCCCCCGCAAACAAGAACAGGTTTTCGCTTGGCAATGGGCTTTGATTTTGTCACCACTTTGGGGTATACTATTCATCGCCTTCGGTATTGGACCTGTGGTGACACGCACCTCTGATTTCTTACCACTATTCCGCAATATTATTGGTTTCGTTCTCGGTGCTGTTGTGGCTTACTTGTCACCGGTGATTAGTGAATCCTCAGCCTCTGAAACGTAACAGCTGTTTCAGGATCCCTATTCTAGGGGAGCATTCTAGGGGATCATTACAGGGGCGCAACCCTTGCGCCCTGACCATGATTGACGAAGGGATTGACCTTAGGTCACGCTACTGGCAAGATGCCAGTTCCACGATTGACGAAGGGATTGACCTTAGGTCACGCTACTGGCAAGATGCCAGTTCCACACCGAATGTTCGGTACTAGCCGCTACGGGAACGCAATCCCATCTCAAAAGTAAAGCGCGACAGTTATTACTAAGCACTCAGCAATTTATTTCTTCATGAACTGTGCCTGGAACAACTCTTTAATACCTTTTTCTGCTACGTCCATTAACTGATTGAGTTGATGACGAGTATAAGCCCCAGACTCCGCTGTTCCCTGAACCTCAATAATGCCCATTTGGTCGTTCATCACTACATTAAAATCCACATCAGCCGCCACATCTTCGAGATAGTTGAGGTCTAAAAACGGCTCACCTTCCAATAAACCGACGGAGACAGCAGCAACTTGATGAATTAAAGGCGATCGCTCTAGTACTCCCGTTTTAACCAGTTTATCCACAGCATCCGCAAGAGCAACATATCCCCCAGTAATGGAAGTAGTGCGCGTACCTGCATCCGCCTGTAAAACATCCGCATCTACCATAATGGTTCTCTCGCCCAAGGCTTTGAGATCAACAGCAGCCCGTAAACTACGTCCGATTAGCCGCTGAATTTCCTGAGTGCGACCCGAAAGCTTGAGAAGTTCCCGTCTTTGGCGTTCTGGTGTTGCTCCTGGTAACATCCTATACTCAGCGGTTAGCCAGCCGCTGCCAGTATCCTTGAGAAATCGGGGGACTTCCTCCTGAACGGTCACGGTACAAAGTACTTTGGTCTCACCACAGTGAGCTAAAACGGAACCAAGAGCATAGCGGGTAAACTCTCGCTCAAACAAAATCGGACGTAGTTGATCAGGTTGTCGGTGATCAGGACGCTGCCAAGACATAAGTTATGTAGCAAAGGGAACAGGGAACAGGGAACAGGTGACAGGGAACAGGGAGTAGGGAACAAAAATTATCACAATTGATTTAGTGATATAGGTACCCTATATCAATACCAGTTAATCACTTACAACAGGCTAGATCGATAATTGGTAATTGGTCATATAGCATTTCTCAATACCAAAATAATAATTGCTATATTATCGAGTTAGTCACTGTTAATAATTGTGTAATTATTTTCAATAATTTTGTCCGACAATTTATTAACAGATGTTGGATTGAGGAGAAATGAAGCTGATCGTTTAGCTGTTTCTTCACTTAACTGGATTTGGGTTAGGCTAACTAAGCCGTCGTTCAGAAAATGATCTCTAACTAGAGCTTTCTCTCCACTATTGAAGATAGTCTCATAAAAAACTTTCTTTATGCCAGCTGAAATGATTAACTTCAAGCAATAGAGACAGGGTTCTAGGGTGACATAAATACTTGCTCCAGCAGTGGCAATACCATGTTTAGCGGCAAACCCGATCGCATTCGCTTCAGCATGAACAGCTCGGGATGGCATGGTACGAGACGCATCGCAGCTACTTAGTCCAGGATAGCAGTATCCCTGAGCTGTGCAATGACTTGAGCCAGATGGGGGACCATTGTAACCTGTTGCTAAAATCTGATTGTTTTTAACAATCACTGCTCCTACAGGAAAGGCTAAACAGGTTGAGCGAGTAGCTGCTAGCTTAGCCATCATTAAAAAGTATTCATCCCAGTTTGGTCTTTCATTAGTCATTGGTAATTGCCAAATTTTAAATGGTCAATTTTCACTTATCAATTGTCAATTTTAACTTGAAAAGTTTTTAAGGACTATTTACCAAACTGTCTTTGGTTAGGGAGCAGGGCTATTTCAGCCTAGTGGCGTGGCACAGCTAATTTGGTGCAATAAGCGTAGGTTGGGTTGAAGAATGAAACCCAACACCAGTAACGCTTTGTTGGGTTGAGCGGTAGTGAAACCCAACAAACATTTTTAGGTGTGCCACGCCACTAGATGGTAAGATAAGATGCTAAAGCACAATAGGGAGCATGTCACTTATGCAGAACATTTGTACTAAATCTCTAGCCCCCTCATGGGTTTAAGTTTGCTCTGATTATACATAGTTCATTTGTTCTGCAACTTTAACCTGCTCCCCTTTGGTTATTTTTTACTATACTAGCATGATAATTTTTCGGTTATCCTTGCTGATAATTTTTATCTTCTTTTATAGCTATCATAGCTTTTTCTAATTCTATTCCTAAATAGACCGCATGACTAGGTTGTATTGAAGGATTATTACTACAAATTTTTCTAGCTAAATTCATGGAATTTTTACCAGAATAGGTAGCAATTACTTCCCCGCTACCAGGGGTTGTCTGCTTCACTATAATATTAGTATTTTCGGTTTCTATCAAGAAATTACCAATGGGGTCAGCATACTGTTTCTGTTCTGAATTGATAATTTTTTGATAGTGATTTTGAATAATCCGATTAGCATAGTCATAACAATCATCATAAATATGAGCACTTTGACTAACGGTAATCAGCGGTCCCATTTTTAATTGAATACCGCCGCGCTTACCAATTTGGTCTTTAACATACTGCTGTAGCCCTCTGAGTCCAAAGGCATTAGCTGCCCAAGCGCTAAACATATCATTACTTCTCAATGTGGCAGTTAGGGACAATTCATTATCCACAACTCTCAGCCAGATGTGATTCAGACAAGGACTACCCCCTTTCTCATGGTCTTTCACATCCCATAGGGACATCACTGCACTGGCTGCATCGATTTCACCAATGAGTTTAGTGATGACTTGCTCGATTTGGTCACGTTTGAACCAAGAACGTAGACGTTGACCATAGGTATATTTCACTCCTTCTAGTACGGGGGCGTCGTCCAGGATTTGATGAATGTATTCTTGGATAAAGTCGCGATCGCATGGTAAATAATTGGGCTCAGGAAAGTAAAATTCAGCAGGTTCTTCCGTTACTACTGCCATTAAATCAATTAGCTCTTGCCAATATCCGTCATAACCCGTAGGCCGAATTGTGCCGGTAGTTTTAATGCGATGAATTATTTTAACCCAAGTTTCAGCTATCGTTCGGCCTTCAATGCGATGTCCGTAGCGCGGTCCTGGTTTTAGGGGGGCACAGCCAGATTCCCCGACATCATTTGCCATGGTAAATTCCAATGGTGTTCCCCAGGGCTCTTGAGTTTTGGAGCCATAAGACTTAACCAGACTAACGGCTTGGGTAATCGAATCAGCCTCTGCCACAGAAATTTCCCTTCTGAGTTGTTCTAGGATCAGTAAGGGAATTTCAATGTCAATATAACCTTTTATAGAAGAGCGAATCACCCAGCAGTGACGACCAGTATCACTAGTCCCTTCTTCAACCCCATGGCGGAAGAAGTCCACCAAGCAAGTCCCACTGCCAGCATTTCGGTCTTGCTTCGTAGCGTTGATAATCACCAAGTAGCGGACATGGGGATTAGCGAGGAGATTACGAATCAGTAGATTAATTCCCCGGGTGGGACTGTATAACTGTCCGACCACAGCAAATTCCGAAGGGTTTAACTTTTTTGCGATCGCGTCTTTGATCGTCCATCCGGTAATCACCGCCGTTTGACCTGTACCGTAAATTAGTTGGTTAGGCTTGTGCAGGGGTTTGTACTGGAATTGAGTTGGTTTGCTAATTGCTGTCATTTGAATGTTAAAGGTTTTGAATGTTGACTGTTAAATTTTAAATGTTAACTGTTAAATGTTTAAGGTTTAAGCTTGAACTAATAGTAATCAACATTCATTTTGACCAACTACGGCGTAGGTTAAAGAAGCCTTCCAGAACGTTTTTTAATGTCTGATTATTACTAATTCGTTGGCGCTGCCACTGAATTGCCGTTTTCTTAAAAATCTCTGACAAGGTGGGATAGGGACAAGAGACATTTGCCAACACACCCAATTTAATTTTATGCTCAATCGCTAGGGTAATTTCCCCAATTAAGTCTGTTGCTTGTGATCCAACTATGGTTGCTCCTAAAATTGTCCCATTGCGCTGCACTATCAGTTTCGTATACCCAGTGGTTTGCCCCAGGAGCTGAGCGTGATCTAAATCTTTGAAATATTCTCGCATCACCCATAGATTCTTACCATAGCGCTTTCTAGCTTCTACTTCTGTAAGACCGACTCGTGCTAATTGGGGTTCAGTTAAGACTGTCGAGGGAATCCCGTGATAGTCCACCTTAAAGCAGGGAAAAAACAATGCATTCTTCAAGGCAATGCTGGCTTGATACTGGGCAATATGGGCACAGGGATAACCACCAGCCATCTTGCCACAGCTATAGATGCGGGGATTAGTCGTTTGTAGCTTCTGATTGAGCTGAAGACCCTGCTGAGTGTACTTTATCCCAACCCCTTCTAGATTTAAGGATTCCACATGGGGTTGCTCACCCGTAGCCAGTAAAATGGCATCAGCTTCAATCGCCTTATTACCAGCCTGAACCCAGGTTTTACCCTCAATCTCTCTGACCTGATCAACTGGACTATCCGTCAGAACCCGAATTCCCTCAGCTTCTAACTGAGCTTGTATGAGCCTAGATGCTTCTAGGTCTTCCTGGAACAAAATACGGGTAGTAGTGACCACCAAGGTTACCTCACAACCGAGTCTGCCTAAGGTCTGAGCTAGTTCTGGAGCAATAGGCTCATCACCAATCACTACCCAGCTTTTGGGTAGTGAAGGTTGTTCACCCTTCAACTTTCCAAGCTTCAACACTTTGTGCCAGATATCGTTTGGGGTGAAATAGTCTATGGTCTGTAACCCTTTGATATCGGGAATAGCTGGGCGAGAGCCAGTAGCGATCAAATAGGCACGAGACCGCAAACGTCGGTTGTTGACTAAAAAACCGAGGTGAGGCAGTCGGCAAAATTCCCCCTCACCTGTGATTACATCAATCCCTAAAGCACCTAAAATAGCTTGAGAATTTTGTTCCGAGCAGTTGGCAAGCACCAGATTAGCCGATTCCATCACGGCAGTTAGTGGTAGGGATGAAAACTGGATAGGTGAAATGTCTGGTTGAGTTGAATCAGCTGTTTTAGCATAAATACCCCATTGAGCAGCGTCACGCATCTGCTCAAGCTTACGCCCCATCTCACTTAATACTCTGGTGTAGATCGCCCCCTGTCCTAGCCAGCTAGTTTGTCCTTGCTGAGGGTCTACCAGAGCCACACGAGCCTTTAAACCAGCAGCCGCAACAGCAGCATAGACACCAGCAGGAGTGCCACCAATGATAATTAGGTCATAGTCAACAGTCATTCGTCCAACAGTTGAAGGTTAGCAGGTTACAGGTTAGAGGTTGAAAGTTACAGGTTACAAGTTACAGGTGATGTGGTTAAAAGTGACGTGGTTGAAAGTTACAGGTTACAGGCTCTAACCTTGGCCTTTTGGTCACGCGTGCGCGTTCAACCATCTAACTAACCTATCCGACAACAGACGCCTACGCCCAGCAACCTTGGCCTTTTGGCCACGCGTGCGCGTTCAACCTTCAACCTTCAACCTTCAACTTCTCGAGATAGCGTCTAAAGCGGTTAGTAAGCGTTGGTTATCTGCCTGTGTACGTACAGCGACCCGGAAAAAGCGATCGCCTAATTCCGGGAAGCTTAGGCAATCTCTGATCAGAATCCGATGGTGTTGGAGTAGTTGTGCTTGGAGCTCGGAAGTGGATTTTTCTGAGTGTACTAGCAAGAAGTTAGCTGCACTGGGATAAGGTTGGAGACCAGGTAACTTAGCCAGTCCCTGAAACAGTTGCGTACGCGCTGGTGCTAGCCAATCCCAGGTTTGCTGTTGAAATGCTCTATCCTGGACCACTGCCGCTGCCGCTGCCGCTGCTAAGGTATTGATTGGCCAAGGGTCTCGCCACTCCTGCCAACGTTGGAGTCGCTCAGGGTGGGCAATGCAATAACCTAGTCTGAGTCCAGGAAGGCTGTAAAACTTGGTAAGCGATCGCAAAATTACCAAGTTTGGATAATCCCCAATTAAAGGAATCAGGCTTTGCTCCTGCTCAGGAGCCAGGAAATCCATGAAAGCCTCATCCACAACCACCAAAGCAAATTGCTTCAGATAAGGCTCAATTGCTTCTGAGGTAAACAATTGACCTGTGGGATTGTGGGGGGTATTCAGTAGCAAACCCTTTCGATTCCCATTTTTTTGGAGTAAGGAAGTAAGGGAGTCAGGGAGTAAGGGCATCAAAGCATTAATCTCGCTGCCCATCTCCCCATCTCCCCATCTGAGACTAGGTTTCGAGAGTTCCCTGATCAGAGGGCACTCGCGAATTCTTGCTCCAAATGCCTTCAGTCCCCGTTGGTAGTCCCTAAATGCTGGGGTAATCATCAACGTCTCATCTAGTTCTGATAGCTCCCGACAAGCCCAAGTTAATAATTCGGCTGAGCCATTACCTGGAAGAATCCAGTCTGGGGGCAGGGTTGGATGCAGTTGCGTCAAACACTGCCGCAGCTCAGAATAATTGGGGTCAGGATAAGCTACCAGGTTATTGAGCCCAGACTCAATCGCTGCGATCGCACTTTTAGGGGGACCAAGGGGATTGATGCTGGCAGAAAAATCAACAATTAAGGAAGGAGGACAGTTAGCCTGTGCTGCTGCCCAGGCTAAATTTCCCCCGT
>NZ_JAAHHS010000317.1 GCF_010692395.1 Moorena sp. SIO3H5 | reverse complement strand
CCTTTACAGCAGCGTCTTCTTGTTCTACTTGGGTTTTCAACTACTATTTATACTCAACTTGATGGTCAATCTTTTACTCCTGAGTAGCCTTTCTTATAACTCCCGAAAAAATGGGCGAACCGGGAGTTATAACTTAGCAAAATTTTGACTGTTTAGTCAAGATTGCCAGCAAAAAATTCCCTAATCCCACACTTGAGTAGGGATTAGGGAGTCGGTCGCACCTGTAGAATGGGCATGAGGCGTGGAAGCGATGCAGCGCGGTCTTGGGGGAAACCCCCATGAGCGACTGCATCAAGACACTGGCATCTTGCGTAGAACTGGCATCTTGCCAGTTTCTGCCGTGGTTTCCCCCATGAGCGACTGCCGTGGTTTCCCCCACTCGCGCTTTGCATCAAGACACTGGCATCTTGGTAGAACTGGCATCTTGGTAGAACTGGCATCTTGGTAGAACTGGCATCTTGGTAGAACTGGCATCTTGCCAGTTTCATGCTTATTTTCGGGCGGGCAGGATGCCCACTCTACTCCTATTCATTAATTGACTGACCCAACGGCAAGGATTAATTACTTATATCTTAAACAAACTGGATATCACTCATGTTATAGGAATTATCTGTGATAGCGATGATGTCAAGGTCAAAAGGAGCAATCAATTGAGAAGAGGTGCTGATATTGTCTGTTGGCCAAGCAGCAGAACTGGCTTGAGCACCAACACCAGTACTCACCTTAGAAAGATCTGGATTATTACCCTTGATTATGCTGTCAACAGCATTCTCAACCTGAGCCACATTGGGTTCACTGCTTCGAGCTGCTCCTGCTGCAACACTCTCAAACTTATTAAAGATGACGCCTTTCTGTAGAGCGATAAAGTTCCGTCCAAACACATAGTTGTCTCGTTTGAGTTGGAATTTGTCCTGACCACTTTTGAAATCCTCAATGAAAGCGTAAGCGTTTAACCCAAGGAATCCAGCGTCTTGATAGTAAACATTTTTCGAATCTCCAACAACAAACTCATCGCGACCGGAACCTCCAGTGACAATATCGATCTCGTTTGTTCCTGGTTTAAAACTAGACGGATCAACACCAACTATAGTGTCGTTACCACCAGCACCAATGATCTCGTCACTTCCTGCACCACCGGTAAGTTGGTTATCTTTATTATCTCCAATAATATTGTCATTTAGGGCGGCACCTTTGACATTAACAAAGTTCTCGACAGTGAAATTCAAGCTAGAACCGCCAGCAAGATTGACCTGCAAGCTTTGCTTTTGCAGATTCACGTTAATAGAAGCACCAGAGCCAGCAGAGGAAGTATCAATGGTATTAGCTTTACCTGGAGTTGCAACGATTTTCTCAACATCAACAAGCTCATCCCGACCAAAACTGCCTTTGTCAACTATACCCCTAGGTAAAAGGGTAATTGCTGTACCCAAGCCAGCGTAATTAACTGTATCTTTACCAGCATCACCAAACAAGACATCATTACCACTGTCCCCAAATATGGTGTCATTTCCGGAGTCGCCAAACACAAAATCGTTTCCACGACCACCAAACATCCTGTCGTCACCAAAGCCACCAAACATAACGTCATTGCCATCATTGCCCAAGACTATGTCGTTACCCTCAAATGCAAAGATTACATCATCTCCACCGAGACCAAGAACAATATCAGTGGAGCCAGTACCGAGCAGAAGGTCACTACGGGGAGTACCAATAACGAAATTAGGGAAGAAGAATGGGACAAACGGTCTGCTAGTCAGACTAGACGATGTAGTGGGCTCGACAACAGGAGACGTTATACCTGAAAATCCGACACCTACAGATTTTGGTCCACTTGATGAAGTTGCGCCCTCTAGTGTTACAAATACACTATCTTGTTTTGAAGCTGCTGAATTTCCTGCTACTGATAGTGTTTCTGCTGATATACCTGATATTCCCAATGACCCTTGTACAGCTGAGTTTTCTGCACCGCTCAAGCCGCCTATATCACTCAGGGCACTTAAATTAGACAAACCTGAAGCATTGCTGGACTTGACTTCTGTTACCTGTTTATTTTTAATAGCGTCGGGCAGTCGCTCTAGTATCTTGTTTGCTGATGGTTGGTTTTTAAGGATTGCCTGTTGAACTGTGGCCATAATGTCTTCCTTAGCGATCTATGGTATTTCGATGAAATCCCATGAAGACAAGCCTTGTAACGCCAAATTGGCTTTGTGATTGATTTGTAACGCCAAATTGGCAAGAAATTTGGTAATTAGTAATGGGTAATTGGTAGTTTATGATTACCTATCACCTATTACTAAAATACCAAAAATCTAGCAACTATTTCGGAGCTAATTAACCAAACTTGAGATTACACAAAGTGGATATCAGATTGACTATATCCGTCGGAAACGATAGCAATTATATCCAGATTAAAACTAGGAAGTATCCGACTGGACTCGAAGCTATCACCAGTGGTGTCAGCACCGAGACTTGAGCCAGAGTCTTTAATAACGCCTTCAGATAGGTTGTCAACAATGCTCTCAGCTGAAGCAACACTACTCAAATCATCATAGTAGAAGCCTTTGCGCACAGCAATAAAGTTTCGTCCAAACAGATAGTTGTCTTTTTTGAGTTGGATTTTATCCGTACCGGATTCAAAATCGGTAATTAGAGCGTAGTCATTGAGACCCAAGAATCCTCCCCCTTCATAGTAAGTATTCTTGCTATCTCCTAGAACAAACGTATCAGAACCAGCGCCTCCAGTTACGATATCCCTCTCGTTGACTCCTGGATTGAAACTGTTGGGGTCTACACCTACTATGGTATCTTTGCCACCACCACCAAGAATGTCGTCACTGCCTGCGCCACCAGTAAGTTGATTATTTTGGTTGTCACCAACAATGGTATCGTTGCGTCCAGTACCTTTGACATTAACAAAGTTTTCGACAGCGAAATCCAGCGTGCCATCACCAACAATATTAACTTGTAAACTTTCCTTCTGCAGATCTACATTCACAGAGGCAGTAGTACCAGCAGAAGAAGCATCGATAGTATTAACCTGACCTGCATCCCCAATGACTCTCTCAACCCCAATCAGTTGATCTTTGCCCAAACCCCCTTTATCAACGATTCCAGTTGGTAAAACAGTAATCCCTCTACCTAGACCAGTGTAATCCACTGTATCTTTTCCAGAGCCACCATCGATAACATCATTACCAGCGCTACCCCTAATGACGTCATCACCACCGCCACCGCTAAGTTTGTTACTTAGTTTATTGCCAGCAATAGTATCGTTGAGTCCAGTACCTTTGACATTAATAAAGTTCTGGACAGTGCGGTTGAGAAACGGACCACCAACAACATTAATTTGTAACTTCTCTTGTTGCAAATCAACGTTGATAGAAGAACCAGTACCGGCAGAAGAGGCATCAATGGTGTTAGCTTGATTGCGATCGCCAATAATAGTTTCTACTCGGATTAGTTCATCCTTGCCAAGACCATTTTTGTTAACGATTCCCGTGGGTAAAAGGGTAATGGCTCGACCTAAACCAGTGTAATCTACGGTATCTCTGCCATCTTGTCCGTCGAAAGTGTCATTGCCTGTACTGCCGATGAAGAGGTTATATCCAGTTCCCCCAGACAGAAAATCATCACCATTCCCACCATCAAGGGTATCGTTACCGGAACCACCAAATAGAAAGTCTTGACCATTGCCACCAGATACAAAATCGTTACCAGATCCACCGACAACAACATCCTGTCCATCTTCCCCAAACAGAAAGTCATTGCCAGCGAGACCAAGAATAATGTCATTGCCCCCGCGACCTAAAATAATATCGCTATCGTTAGTGCCCCGTAGAAACTCAGAACTGGGAGTACCGAGAATAAGGTTAAAGGGGTTTGGAAATATAGATAAACGTTTCGACAATTCATCGGAATAGGACTCGGAAACTACCCCTGATATATTTTCTGAGGTGATTTGAAGAGTCGTAGTTGAACTGTTACTGCCTTCGACGTTAGTATTGATCAGTCTTGAAGTTTGGCTACTTTCAACGTAAGTATTGAGCAGTGATGAGGGAACTTCTTTTAGTTCGTCTATTTCCACTTTCGAAATAGTTTTGATATCTTCCATTATAGGTCTTAATTAATTGATGAATTTTATAAAAAAAATTTTGTAAACAAAAACTCTACAACCTTTGCCGACAGTAGATTAATTTTTATATGTTAATAATGAAGACTATTTTTTTGTGATGTATCTTTAGTTTCCATCAAAACCAAATTCCAAGTCGGTTTGTTGCCAGGTTGGCAAATTTTGACTAATGGTTTGTTTTCTACAGGACTTACGCACACAATCCATGGGTAGGGTGGGCAAAACCTTGCCCACCCTACAGGTAGCTATATCAGTAATAAATTTGTTAAGGTACTTTTGTCTTGGGTTAATGGGAGTCGGGAGTCGCCGATGGAACCATTGAATGTACCTGATAAGTATGATCAGCGCGATACTAATTCTGGAAATTACCGCTACACATCGATTTAATCTAAAAAATCTTAAACCCTCTGCCCTGTACCCGAAGCTCCCCTGGTGTCAGAACCATGGAATTTAAATGAACACCAGCTTATGTAAGATAGTCTCTAGTGAGATTAGGGGTAACCTATAACTCAGTCAACTTAATTATGTTAACTTTTCAATAGGACAGTAATGACTAATTTAGGGGAAAACCTTAAAAAAAGACGAGAATCCCTAAATATCACCCAGCGGGAAATCGCTCATGAATTGGGCGTAACTGTTACCACAGTGCAAAATTGGGAAGCGGGCAGGCATATCCCCAAACTGTACCCAAATCAGCTCAAGGTATTGTGTGACCTGCTGAAAGTTACTCTAGATGAATTGGCAAAGTGGGTAACTGATTGAACGGTTGGGATCTAGCTAAAAAAAACGCCCCATATGGGGCGTAATGCTTTCCTATTAACCTAGGACAGTGTCCCAACAGTTAATCAAAAAACTAAAACAGGAGAGGATTATCGGTGTCACCACCTTGCCATTTTATTGGCTACTTGTTACAGCGCCTGTGAACCAAACTTTTCGCAAAACAATCAGAAAAAACTTTTTGGGGCAAAATCTTTAGGGAATAGGGAGTAGGGAATCGGGAGTAGGCAATAGCCAATGGGCGATAGGCAATAGGCAACAGGCAATAGGCAAAAGGGAAATAATTTTGTTTAACCGACTACTTATGACAACCGGAATCACCGTGTTTTTATATGATTTGT
Organism: Moorena sp. SIO3H5; assembly: GCF_010692395.1. Taxonomy (GTDB): domain Bacteria; phylum Cyanobacteriota; class Cyanobacteriia; order Cyanobacteriales; family Coleofasciculaceae; genus Moorena. The sequence continues at coordinate 3,845 of NZ_JAAHHS010000317.1, read as the reverse complement.
AAACATATGTATTGCAGGAATTGCCTTGCACATAAGAGGCAAAAGTCAAGATGGAAAAGAGATTCGGAGTGTTATTTGACAATGAAAAAATACCTCTTAGGTTTACATCTCATTTGGAAACCCTAGAGCGCGATTGGCCGTTGGCCACGCTACGCGAACGCACTAATAAAAAAAAATGCCCATGGGCAGGGCATTTTGTCACTTGTTACCAAGAATGTCTGTTTTCCAAATTGCTAATTATCGGCCTAAGCAGCCATTTCTTCCATCATCGTTGCCATTTGCTGCTTAACGCGAATATTTTTCATGTGCTTCTTGACCGTATTGAGGGTAACAAACAGTTCCGCAGCAATCTCTTTGTAGGAGTAATTGACTCGACGCAGTAACCAGACGTCTGCCTCACGGGCAGTTAAGCCATATTTCTGAACTTCAGCTAGGGCTATACTATGAATTGATTGACGTTGGTCTTCGAGGGTAACTATAATATAAGGCTGCTCAGATATTCTCAGGTTGAGCCATCTAGCCCGAATCCGAAACGTTGTGGAGTTAGTTGTAGTAATCTCTGAATCTATAATTACAGATTGATGGGGATAGAATTCATCACTGTCTTTCAAGGCTTCGCAGACACGCCAGATTTCTTTGGGCACCACCTTAAGATGTTTGGTGTTCGGTGTAAGTTGCTCACAAAAAACACGAGCGGTTTCATTGGTATGAACCAACTCTCCTTGTGTATTCAGAATTAAAACACCGTCAATAAAACCTTCTAGTACTCCTTGCAGTAGACCATTGTCTAACTGTTGCACCTGAGGAGCGGATTTTTCTAAAGTGTTGGTGAGAGTATACATGGTCTGTTGACCCACTAACTGGATTTGAAATTTAATGGTGCTTTTGACCCATTAAGAATTAAATTCGCCACGGGTCGCACCTGTTGAATCACACTTGGCTTAGTTATTTGTTACAGCGCCTGTCAACCAAACTTTTCGCAAAAAATCGGACAAAAAATTTTTTTGGGCTTTTTTGCGAAAAACCCCCCAATCACTCGTGTAAATAAATACTGGGTGACTTTTGCCATTTCCCAACATTGATGCCTAAGATGTCTAGGGATGGTCAATACTGAGTCCAGTCTTCGGGCTGCCCTTTGTAGCGCTTTTGATGGAGAGTAGAGGTTAGTGGTTAGGTTGAGCATCTACCAAAAATTAACCAATTACTAACAACTAACCTGATAAGCGCTATCGATAGACTAATGCGTACTAAACGGGATTGACCGTAGGCCACGCTAAACGCGATTGGCCGTTGGCCACGCTACGCGATCGCATTTACAACAGGGACATTACCGATGAAAAATCTAGATCAAATACTCCGTCAGCTGATAGATCAAGCATGTAATCATCCACCATTAAGTCTGGAACGTCGGCAAAAACTGAGCCAGATACATTTATTAGTGATGAAATCCCGCAAGCTTTGGAAAGAATATACCCCATACTATAATGACGCTCTGCAAGAGATGTGGGAATATTGCTGTGGCCATCCGGAAGAGTATGACCCGACTATTAAAGGTGTGATTACTTGGCTCGACGATGAACTAAAAAAGCGACTGAGACGATTTCGAGATGCTGGCTATAGACAACAAAAGCGGCAAATTACTGGCCTAAACACAGAGGAAGGTAAAACTCTTGATGCTGTAGATAGGGTACCAGCTGCTCCTGATCTACAGCCAGTTATGAAAATATGGCAAAAAACCTTGGATTGGGTTAAGACAGACCCAGACGGAGTGTTACGTCAGACTTGCTTTAGGAAACGTCCTGAGATTAATGCCCAAGTCCTAATTGAGCGGCGACTCCCTCCTGATCAGCCTTGGAAAACGATTGCAGCGGAATTTCAACTAACTCCGCCAGAAGCTAAAGATTTGCCCAAATTCTATAACCGTAAATGCTTACCCCTGTTACGAAAATTCGGTGTATGCGAGGGATATATAGAAGAAGAGTCAAAGATTTGTCGCTCGAAAAGCAGCAAAAAACCGCAACCTAGGAAAAAATCATGATACACAACGCCAACATGCTAGCAGATTGGTCAATCCCAATGCCGATTACCCAGTCGGCCTTAGAGATAGCCCAGCAGTTTGCTGACTACCAACCCACTAAGCAAAAGACTGAACAAGTCTATCTCAACACCCTGGCGGTGTGTGCGGTGAATAACTATTTAAGGATCTTGGGTATTCCCACTGACCTAACCGCAGGGGATAGCTGGAATTCAGTAGTGCGCTTGGCTGAAAATGTGGCTGACCTGAGGGTAACCGGTTTGGGGCGCTTGGAATGTCGGCCTATCAAAGCCGGTGATTTGACTTGTCCCATTCCCCAGGAGGTGAGATTTAACCGGATGGGGTATGTAGTCGTTGAGATTGATCAAGACTATACTGAAGCGACGCTGTTGGGATTTTCCCCAACCTCGGAAACCGGTGAATTAGTCATCCACCAATTACGTACCCTAAAAGATTTACCAGCCTACCTCGATCAATTTCAACCTATGACACAACTCAGTCAATGGTTGGAGCATATGTTTGAGGCAGGTTGGCAGAGTGTGGAAACCCTTTTAGGTAACCAACGTGCTCAGCCAGCTTTCGCCTTTAGAACCAAGTCTGATCAGAGCATTAGGCGATGTAAACAGATTGAATGGGGCAAACCTAATCAAGGGGTGGCTCTGGTTGTAGCACTGACTCCAGAATCCGAAACGACCTTGAATGTTCTGCTACAACTCAATCCTATCAATGGTCAAAGCTATCTACCCCCCAATTTGCAGTTGCTCTTGCTAGATGAAGAGCAAGAAATGCTGATCAATGCCCAAGCCAGAAACCAGGATCAATCCATTCAATTGGATTTTAGTTGCGAAGCCGGAGACCGTTTCAGTGTCAAAGTTGCTCTGGATAATGCCAGTGTGATCGAAGAGTTTGTGATCTGAATTCCCAAATCCGCTGTTCCCTATTCAGTACGCGCTATAAATGAAAATAACATCAGGCAAAATACTGATTTTTGACGGTTGACAGTCAACCGTCAACCGTCAACCTTTAAAAAACTAAGCCAATGGCAAAGCTAGTAACTCTTAAGCTGGATGGGGATTTTGAGGAAGGTTTTCGGGTCACTCTGCAAATTGGCTCAGAAGGCGAAGGTCCGGAAACAGAACTTACTGGCAGATTGCCTGCAGCCCCCAATTTAGTCAACCACTATCATGAATGGCGGTCAAACTATCGCAGTCTGGGGAGCTCTTTACGAGCAATTAAAATTAAACGAGTGGCAATCGGTGGTTCCATCGAAAAGCATAGTCAGGGATTATGCGATCGCTTAAATCGGTGGCTCAAGTCAGAATTATTTAGTCCACTGCGGGAAAAGTGGCTAGAGAAAGTGGGCATTACCGAAGAAGTCCGGGTGCTAATTCGTACCAAAAATCCCCAGCTCAGGCAGCTTCCTTGGCATCAGTGGGAATTTTTAGAGCGTTACCACCAAGCAGAAATTGCCCTAAGTACTCCAGAGTATCAACAACCAAGCAAATCGCACCAGAGCCGTGATCGACACAAGGTTAGAATTCTAGCAATTCTGGGCAATAGCGAAGGAATTAATATCCAACAAGACCGACAATTATTAGAGAATTTACCCTTTGCAGAGGTTACCTTTCTAGTAGAACCACCACGGCAGAAGCTCAACGAAACCCTGTGGGAGCAACCTTGGGATATTTTGTTTTTTGCAGGTCATAGTGAAACCGAAGCAGGAAGGGGTCGGATTCATATCAATCAGACAGATAGCTTAAGCATTGACGCACTCAGAGAAGGCCTCAAAAAGGTCATAGAAAGGGGGTTG
>NZ_JAAHHS010000316.1 GCF_010692395.1 Moorena sp. SIO3H5 | reverse complement strand
TTTGTGGGTAGGGGAGAAGATGGTTCACGCATAGGTATTTCAGATTGAATACCATGATTGTAAGCCTGACAGTAAGATTTCCAGGGACAATCAGGGCAATTGGGAGTTTTCCGAGTACAGATAGTTGCTCCCAAATCCATTATTGCTTGGTTAAACTCCCGAGGATGCTGATGATCCAGTAAGGCTTCTGATAGCTTCCATAATTGTTGAGTGGCTTTGGCAGGTGGTATCGACAATGCTACCAATCGTGCTATTACTCGTTTAACATTACCATCGAGAATAGGCACTGGCTGATTGAAGGCAGCGCTGAGAATACCACCTGCTGTTGTTCTACCAATCCCTGATAATGCTAAGACCTGGCTCAGCTCTTGGGGAAAAACGCCACCATGACACTGCATAATTGTTTTAGCGCAGGCGTGCAAGTTGCGAGCACGGGAGTAATATCCCAAACCCTCCCAAGCTTTGAGGACTTGCTGTAAATCAGCAGATGCCAGATGTTCGAGGGTGGGAAATTCCTCCATCCAGCGCTGATAGTAGGGAATGACCGTTTTGACCTGGGTCTGCTGTAGCATAATTTCAGATACCCAGATGCTATAGGGTTCCCAACTTCGTCGCCACGGTAAATCTCGACCAGCTCTGGCATACCAGTCTAAGAGTGATCTTCTTTGTTCCTCAATATTGGAAACCGACAGACTCAGGTTATGATCTGCCGATATTCGATTGGGCATTTTCTCCCTTAAATCTATAGATTCAGCCCTTTTAGCCCAAGGTTTGACTAATCTTCCTCCACAGATTGAGATTCAGCTATTTGCAAAGACTTGTCAAAAACCATACGTTGTTCAGCGTTCCTAAGGAAATAGCCGCTAACCATGGCTGAAGCCAAAAGGCGACCTAGATTTTCACGGCTAGTACTGATAGTTACCCCAAAGTCTTGGGAAGGCAAGTTTCCCAACATTCCCATAATATTGTTTTCCATCACCTGATAGACTTCCGAAGACGTTGGTCTAGACAGCTGGGTAATGGTTTCTGGACTCATCGATTGAACATACTGCCAGAGTAAATTATTGTCAGAATCTTTATCAAAGAACTCAGGAACATGATTGGGATTGGATGCGTTATTCACCGTTTTACCTCCTAGCGATGGCTAATTCCGGTTTTTCTACTAGAGTCGGCAGCCAATGATGATGTTTATCTGTTTAGCTCTACTGCTTCGTATTTCTAATTACTTTAACAGGCAAGTGACCATGGCAAAGTAGGTGGAACCGAACCATCTAGGATCTGATTTTCTCACCTATTGGTCATTAGTCATTGGTGATTGTGGCTAATGACTAATGACTAAACCAACTCAGAACAAATTAACTAGCTGGGATATATTCCCGCATATCCCCTTGACGCTTACGAAGTTTAGCGATCGCTTCTCGTTCGATTTGTCGCACTCGTTCACGGCTGATGTTGAGGTGTTGACCAATTTTGGCTAATGTCATTGGTTCTTCCTCTGTCAAGCCATAACGGAGTTTCAACACCTGCCTCTGCTGCGGTGTCAAATCATCCATGAATTTCTCTAAGTCTAGCTGCATTAACGATTGAGTCACAAAGTCTTCTGGTCCAGGACCGGTGTCTTCGAGCAACTCAACCAATTCTGTATCTTTGTTATCCCCCACTCGCAACTCCAAAGAGAGGGGTTGACGTGCTTGCTCGAAGTACTCCCGCAATTGTGATGGTGTTAGGTTCAACTCAATTGCCAATTCTGAGATAGTAGCTGTTCGTCCCAGCTTTTGGGAAAGTTGGCGCTGGGCTTTTTTTATTTTGTTTAACTTCTCGGTAATATGGATAGGAAGGCGAATCGTGCGCCCTTTTTCTGCGATCGCACGAGTAATTGCCTGCCTTATCCACCAGTAGGCGTAGGTAGAAAAACGATAGCCTTTGGTAGGGTCAAATTTTTCTACACCCCGCTGCAACCCGATGGTTCCCTCTTGAATCAAGTCCAGCAACTCGAGATTACGCTTAATGTATTTCTTTGCCACTGCCACCACCAATCGCAAATTGGCTTCCACCATCTTGCGTTTAGCGGATTCACCAACAGCGATGCTAGACTTTAACTGAGAATCCGTTAGGCAAGATGCTGTTGCCCACTCAGAAAACGTCGGTTCACGACCCAGCTGTTGGACAAGGGACTCTTTGGCTTCCTTTAAGGTTGTTAACTGCTTAACCTTTTTCCCGTAAAAAATTTCCTGCTCATGGGTCAGTAATGGTACACGACCGATTTCCTTTAAATAGGTACGAACTAAATCTGTAGAGTCCTGAGCGGTTTTCATTGGATTCGATGGCGTTATCAGTGAGATTTAAATTAAGAAAATTAAAGCAAATCATGCTGGTTTTCCAAACCAGATGATAAGCTTTGTGGGATTTGAGTTAAATTATTTTAATAAATTTAACATAACTTAACTAAATTCCCGAAGAGGGTGTAAGGTAAGATGACCCAAACAGTTTGGATTGCCAGACACGGAAACCGCCTTGACTTTGTTAACCCCGAATGGTTCAACAAGGCAGAGCGACCCTATGATCCACCCCTTTCAGGAGATGGGGAACTGCAAGCAGCCCAACTGGGTCAACGCCTTGTAGGAAAAGGAATTAGGCATATATTTGCCTCACCGTTTTTACGAACTGTCCAAACGGCTAACCAAGTCGCAGAAATTCTGGATTTACCTATTAAGTTAGAGTTGGGTTTAAGTGAATGGCTCAATCCTGAGTGGATGGCAACTGAACCAGAAAGACTGCCTAATGAAGTATTGCACAAGCAGTTTCAGCGAATTGACACCAGTTATACTTCCTGTGTAATCCCTGAATATCCAGAAACAAGTGTTGCTTTACTCAAACGAACAGGTGAAACGGCACAACGTATCACTGCTCAATTTTCAGAAGATTTACTACTGGTTGGTCACGGACCATCAGTAGTTGGAACCACTCAGGGACTAGTGGGTGCCACACAAGACATTAAAGCATCCTTGTGCTGTTTAGTTAAACTAGTGCGCCAAGAAAAACAGTGGGTGATGGAACTTAATGGAGATACCTCTCACCTGAGTCAGACAGAAGATGTCATCCGGTTTAATTGAAGGGTATAAGCTTCAATAGTATACGAAAGTTTTTTTGTCAATAGTCTACAGCCATAGTCTCCTTTGACTCATCACCTCACACTTTCCTTCGCCCAAGGGGCGACAGTGGCGCGAACGGGTAAGACCTAGGGCTAATCTGGCTGAGGGACGCGCTTTGACCCATAACCAATCACCAAAGACCAATGATACACTAACTGTTCGTGAATTTACAGGTGTCAAGATAGACAAACTAGCTAAGACACCGTAGTTTCCACGAGGGCTAGAAATTAATACTGTGCAACAATTTAGGAATCATCGGGTGATGTAGTATCTTACCATCACCTAAGGTTGGGCGGCGAGTGTTGCCCCTATTTTCTTGGTATGGGCATGAATCGACGCCTTGCAATGGTCAGTGGTCAATGGTCAGTTGCAACAGGTAATTAGCACTTAGCCCATAACTAAAAGCTAGTAGCTGCGTGCGCAACTGACAATGGACAACTGACCTCAAATCCCCCGAATTGATTGGTGGGGATGGGCTGAAAATTATGGTACAGCGTTGAGTTGATGGCGGTTGAATCTATGTCCAGTCTAGGCTAGACAGTTCCGCTCTTAGCTAATTTTATTGGTTATGTTACCTGAGCATGCACCCATGGAATCGAGCACTGGACATCAAAGAGTGGACTATTACCTCTTGAAAGTCCAAGCGGAAATGATTAACCAGATTGCCCAGGTTACAAGGAGGACGTTAGTCCTAAATGAATTGCTACCTACCATAGCTAATCAATTACATCAAATCTTGCAAGTGAGTGGCTGTTTAATGTTTCCCACTCACGACCCTCCAGCTATGGCAACTCATCAAGTTAGCTTTCCCATTACCCAATCAGTGCAGAGTATAGCCGAGCCATCTCTGATCGAGGTATTTCGCCACCTATTTGAGAGTTATCACTCCTGGCTAGCTCAGGGGAAACCGTTGATTATTCCTGAATCGGAGGGAAAACTCCCACCAGAACTGAAGGAATTAACCTATCCATGTGACCTCCGTGCCATCATGATGGTGCCACTGGTCCATGGGCAGTCTTGTCTGGGTAGTATCACCTTGTATCAGTGTGATCAAGAACGAGAATGGACAGTCCAAGAAATTGCCTTCATCCGAGGGATCGCCGATCATTTTGCTATTGCTCTAACCCACCAAGAACTTGAGCAACTCTATCAAAAACAAAGCCAAGAACTTAAACAAAAAGAGTCTGCACTAAAAGTAAGCGAGGCTAGAAACAGAGCACTCTTAGAAGCAATACCAGATGTAATCTTTCGTGTCAATCGGGATGGCTTCTACTTGGATTGGAAAGCGGCCATTGAAAACCCTGTGCTGTTTCTCACCAATAACTGTATTGGGAAACATTTACATAACTGTTTACCCACTGAGGTAGCAGGATTAATTTGGGAGCATGTGGAAATAGCCCTAGAAAGTGATGAGATGCAAGTTATTGAGTCCCCAGTCAGACAAGATGGTAAACTCCGCTACTTTGAGGCTCGTATTGTTAAAAGTGGGTTAGATGAAGTTGCTGTTATTGTCCAGGATATTACTGAGCGTATTGAAGCACGACTCACCCTAGCACAAGTCAATGATGCTTTGGAAGTCAGAGTTCAACAACGTACTGCTGCTCTGAGGAAAGCGAACCAAGCACTCAAGGGGGAAATTATTGAGCGCCAAAAGGCAGAAGAGCAGTTGCGGCAGAGTGAAGAGCGGTTTCGTAATGTCGTAGAAATTAGTAGTAATTGGATGTGGGAGATGGATGAAAATGCTGTCTATACCTACGCTAGTCCCAAAGTCTGGGAATTACTCGGTTATGAACCATCAGAAGTAGTTGGCAAAACTCCCTTTGACTTAATGTCACAGGAAGAGGCAAAACGTGTCATGGAAATTTTGGCTTCCTTTACCGTTTTAAAACACCCCTTTAGCAACTTGGAAAATACCAGAATTCACAAAAATAGTCAGTTAGTGGTTCTGGAAACCAGTGGTGTACCAATTTTTGATCGTCTTGGCAAGTTTTGTGGTTATCGAGGGGTTGATAGAGATATCACTCAACGGAAACAAACAGAATTAGAAATCATCAATGCACTGGCTAAAGAAAAACAACTTGGGGAGCTAAAATCTCGGTTTATTACCATGACATCTCACGAATTTCGTACCCCTCTAACAACGATTTTTTCATCAGCAGAGTTACTGGAACATTACGGTAATAAATGGTCAGAATGTAAAAAGAATAATCACCTAAATCGCATTCAAAAAATGGTTCAACATATGACCAGACTTTTGAATGATATATTGCTAATTGGCAAGGTAGAATCTGGTAAATTAGAGTTAAATTTAAACCCGATAGAGTTAGAAAAATTTTGCAAAAATTTAATTGATCAAATCCAACTTTATGATCAAAATAATCACATAATAAATTTTATTTTTAACTTAGAAAATTTTGGTAATCAATTAGGAAGTAATCATGAAAAAAATAATGCTGCTAGTTCCTTATCATCCACCCGACCCTATATGGATGAAAAATTGCTTAGGCAAATTTTGGAGAATTTGCTGAGTAATGCACTGAAGTATTCTCCCAATGGTAGCACGGTTGAGCTTCAACTCACTTGCTCTGCCAATCAGGCTATCTTTAAAATCAGCGATCAAGGTATTGGTATTCCTGAAGAAGACCAAGGACTACTATTTGAGACCTTTCATCGAGGTACAAATGTCGGGACAATTACCGGAACTGGCTTAGGCTTGACAATTGTCAAAAAGTGTCTCGATATCTACCAAGGTCAAATTGATCTAGAAAGTGAGGTAACTGTCGGTACAACGTTTACTGTAACCCTGCCAATATATTACTTACTATCAAATTAATGATGAGAAAAATATTAGTGATTGAAGATGAAGAGTTTGTCCGGGAAAACATTATAGAACTCCTGGATGCTGAAGGGTTTGATGTCATTGGAGCAGAAAATGGTCGTGTTGGTGTTAGTTTAGCGAAAGGAACTATCCCAGATTTAATTATCTGTGATGTCATGATGCCAGAAATGGACGGTTACAGTGTCTTAACATCCCTGCGTCAAGACTCAATGATGGCAACAGTTCCTTTTATTTTTTTAACAGCAAAGGCTGCTAAAAATGATTTTCGTCAAGGTATGGAACTAGGGGCAGATGACTATATTACCAAACCCTTTACTAGAGCAGAACTTCTAGGGTCAATTTCCAGTAGACTCAAAAAAAAAGCTGCTGTTCATAAGCATTACAATACTGAACTTCAGGAAGCTAAAAATAAACTCAATTACTTGATCCACCATGACAGCTTGACCAACCTACCTAATCGGCTGTCCTTGCGAGAACGGTTTAAGCAAGTAAAACAACACATCGACGATAATCAAAAACTGGTTACCTTTCTATCTTTGGGTTTAGATCGGTTTAATCAAGTTAACAATAATTTCGGTCATTTTTGGGGAGATTATTTACTAAAATTTGTTGCTCAACGCCTCGCTGATTGTGTGGGTATTCAGGATACAGTTGCTCGTTTAAATGGCGATCAATTTGCCGTTATTATAGCCACAGCTCAACACAAACAAGATGTCATTAATGTTGTCCAAAGCATTCTTGATAGCCTTTCTCAAACTATCGTTCTGGATGATCAAGAAGTTTTTATCACCGCCAGTATTGGTATTGCCATTTATCCCCGTGATGGTGAAGACGTTGAACAATTACTTAATCATGCCAACCAGGGGATGCTTCAGGCAAAGCGTCAGGGGGGTGATCAATATCAGTTTTATACCAGTGCCTTGAATGTCAATTCTTCAAATCATCTTACCTTGCAGAGTAGCTTACGCTATGCTTTGGAACGGGAAGAATTCCAGGTTTACTATCAACCCCAAATCAGTCTCGATACAGGAAAAATTGTTGGTGCTGAAGCTCTATTACGTTGGCATCATCCAGAACTCGGTTTAGTTCCCCCAGCAAAATTTATTCCGATCGCCGAAGAAACCGGTCTGATCTTATCCATTGGAGAATGGGTATTACAGCAGGCTTGTCAGCAAGCTAAACTCTGGCAAAATGATGGATTTACCTCTTTCCGTATAGCAGTAAATTTATCAGGTCGTCAATTTAATAAACCTGATTTTTACGATAATTTAGTCAAGATTTTGCAGTCAAATGATTTAACCTATCAAACTCTAGAATTAGAACTAACTGAAAGTATACTAGTTAAAAACACTGAGACGGCTATTCGTCAGTTAAATGAGTTGAAAAATCTAGGTTTAGAAATTGCAATTGATGATTTTGGTACAGGATATTCTTCCTTAAGCTATTTACAACAATTTCCCTTTGATGTTCTCAAAATTGATCAATGCTTTGTTCGTAATATTGTGCAGAAGCCTAACCAGGCTGCTATTACTAAGGCAATTATACAAATGGCAAAAAGTTTAAATCTACAACTGATTGCTGAAGGAGTCGAAACTCAAGAAGAATTGGCTTTTATTTATTCTCATAAATGTGATCGAGTTCAGGGTCACTTGATTAGTAGAGCTTTACCAGCGCCGGAATTTAAACGTTTGCTCAATAGCGGTATTGGTTTCCCACTACCTCAAGTCAATTAGATTAGTTTTACAAAGCGCAAAAAAATGGTAAGAACAAAAATTCTGTTAATTGAAGATGAACCTTCAGTACGAGAAAATATACTGGAGTTACTTGAGGCTGAGGATTTTGAGGCGATTGCTGGTAGTAATGGTCGGATTGGTATCGAGTTAGCCCAGGATGAATCGCCGGATTTGATTATTTGCGATGTCATGATGCCAGAACTTGATGGTTATCAGGTATTGCAGACCTTACGTAAACATCCTGCTACAGCAACTATTCCTTTTATGTTTCTTACAGCTAGAGCTGAAAAAACTGATCAGCGCCAAGGAATGGAATTAGGAGCAGATGATTATCTAACCAAGCCATTTACTAGAGTAGAACTACTAGGAGCAATTACTACTCGATTGGAAAAGCAAGCTACCCTTGAGTTGCAAAAAGATAAAAAACTGGATGATTTGCGTAGTCATATTACACTGTCTTTGCCCTATGAAATGGATAAACCCCTAAATCGGATTCTGGATATTTCTCAACTAATTATGGAAAAATGGGAAAGTTTGGAACGATATCAAATTAAGACTATGGCAGAAGATATCCATCAGTCGGGTGAACGGTTATTAAGGTTAATTCAGAACTTTTTACTTTATGCAGAGCTTGAAATAATCGCTACAGATTCCAAGAAAATAGAAAATCTACAAAAGACTACCAGTAAATTGCCTAATCCGGTTCTGGCTAATTTGATTCAGAATCTTGCTCAAAAGACAGGACGGGTTGCGGATTTGCAATTAGATTGGCGAGAGGCTACTATTGCTATGTCGCAAAACCGACTTAATAAAATGTTGGAAGAGTTAATTAATAATGCCTTTAAATTCTCACCAGAGGGAACACCTGTTTGGGTAAATAGCTATTCACAAAATAATACGTTGATCTTGTCGGTCCACGACAAGGGACAAGGGATATCTGACGCTGAAATGGCCGAATTGGAAGCGGACTTACACTTTAAAGGTAACCTCTACGAACAACAAGGCTCAGGGTTAGGGCTAGTGATTGCTAAACGTCTAGTTGAGTTACACGGTGGTAAATTAACAATACATAGTACACTAGGAGAACAAACTACAGTGCAAGTAATCCTACCCCTAATCTCTAAAGGGCTACTCCCTTGACCAATAACCATTTAGGATATACCATTTAACATGGACTTTCTTTCCTTAAGTTGGTAGCTATCCTAGGAGAGAGAATAATATATTTATTTTTAGCAGATGACTTGGGTAGGTTATATTTAAACCAAGAAGTGGAGGTATTTTGTTAGTTGGGTTGTAATCAACTTAACCGTTATGGCAGGACATAGTAAATGGGCAAATATTAAGCGTCAGAAAGCGAGGGTTGACGCAGTT
>NZ_JAAHHS010000315.1 GCF_010692395.1 Moorena sp. SIO3H5 | reverse complement strand
AGACGAACTGGCTTGGTCTGCAACTTGGCTGTACAAAGCAACCGGTGACCAGACCTACTTGGATAAAGCCGAAAGTTACTATCTAGGTATTGATCCGACTCAGACTCAATCCTGGGATCAAAAAGTCTATGGTACTGGCATCCTCCTTGCTCAAGAAACTGACCAGGATAGGTACCGTATCGAAGTAGAACGCTGGCTGGACTACTGGAGTGACGACAGTGGTGAAGGTATCGAATATACTGACGGTGGACTAGCTTGGTTCAATGACTGGGGTTCCCTACGATATGCTGCCAATACCGCTTTCCTTGCTGGTATTTATAGTGATACCGTTAATGATGGTAATGGTCGTTACTCCGATTTCGCGGCTGATCAAATTGACTACATTCTTGGGGATAATCCCAACAATTTCAGTTATGTCGTCGGTTTTGGCCACAATTCTCCCAAGAATCCCCACCATCGTGGAGCCCATGGTTCAACCACCAATGACATCGAATCACCAACAGACAACCTCAACATTCTCTATGGTGCATTGGTGGGTGGTCCCTCTGAACCAGACGATAATGCCTATGTCGATGATCGAACTAACTATGCCATTAATGAAGTCGCTCTTGACTACAACGCTGGCTTCACTGGTGCTCTTGCCCGTATGTACCGTGAACAGAATCAACTCAGTCTGGGTTCTAACGTTGAACCAATACTGTCTACAGTAGATCCGATCACTGAGTTAATATAGCAATTATACAACTTGTGAGGTACACAATTTATAGATTTTAGGGAACAGCGGATCTGGGAAGAGGCAAGAGGCAAAAGGCAAGAGGCAAGAGGCAAAAGGCAAGAGGGAAAAATAATGTGTACCTCAGTCTATTCCCTTCCTGGCTTGCATTTGATTGTTTCTAATTGATACTTTTGTCAGTCAAGCAGCCTGAATCCTTACAGTGGCTGTAATCAACAAATCGGATGGACTGGTTATGCCATAGTCCATCCGATTTATGTTGTTGCAGTAATGGTGATTTCTGGAAAAGACCGGGGTGATGTCAGCGATCGCCCGGATTCCTACTAGTGCGGGAATGACTTGGTCTTTTACTTTTTAGGACTCACCTCAGATAATTCTCTAGAACAAGGAAACATCTGTAGCAAGGTTGAAGCCAGACTGATCTAAAAGCTCTGCAATAACAGTGTTGTTCACTAATAGCTCATTGGTAGAAGAATTGAAGCTAACATCACTTAGACTGCTGATACCGAAAACAGATTGATCAATTTTGATGGTATCTCCTTCAGAACCAGTGAAGTCTCTGATTATGTCTATTCCATTTGTAGAGTCAAATACAAAGGTATCTGCATCTTCGCCCCCGTATAAAACGTCATCACCAGAGCCACCTGTCAAAGTGTCATTTCCGTCATTTCCTAATAAGACATCATGTCCGTCATTTTCATAGGTGAATGGAGTTACATCGATGTTACTGCTATTATAGCCACCATACAGGTAGTCATCTTTGTTACCACCTTCAAGCAAATCATCTCCATACTTTCCAATCAGGGTGTAGCTCCCTGCATATTCAGCCTCAGAAGTTCCAGTGTATTCTGCCCCTATAATGTGATCCCCTGCATAGGTACCAATTCCATTTGTTCCTGTAAAATCATTCGGATCAACATAGGTTACTGTCTGTTTGAATGTTGAAATTGTTGAGCCATTGTAGTTGCCATCACTTCCCTGAGCTAAATCCAGAATAATATCAGCAAACTCTGCATCATCCATGCCGTATTCGCCGCTGTAGTTATTCTTGATAAAGAGAAAATCTTCTGCTTCATTTGTCCCAATTTTGATGGAAACAGTTACCCCGCCAGTTGTTCCTGTCATTTTATAGTAGACATTGGAGTCATCGGTAACAGAAGGTAGAACAATTGTATCGACACCAATTTGGAAGTCCGTAATCTCAATCATATCCCGATTGGGTTGAGCAAAATCGATCCAACTGTCCGGTGCATAATTTTCATCACTCAGGGCATTTTCAATTTTCCGTGCTTCAGCATCAGCTTCTTCCTGATCAAAGTAGTAGTAATCTGCAAATTCTTGAGCAACTGGAGCAACTACTCCGCCACCGGGAACAGCTTTTTTGGCAACAGCAAGACCTAACTTTACACCTAAGCGTTGCTTTTCAATGCTTTTGTCTTTTTCGCTAATATCAGCCAGGAAGTTGGTCAGTTTCTCTGTGTCAAAGCTGAGAGTAGGATCGGTTGAACCTTCCATCCCAATCAGGTAATTGGTGGGGCCATAATTTCCACCTGTTACAGTATGAATGCCATTATCTACACCTGCTGTTGCGGAAAGGAAAGTGGCACCATGAGCGGTACTAAAGATACTGTTGACATTGGGATTATCTTCGTGATCGAAGGCAATGTGGTCAAAGCCTGTCATGGTATCGTTTCCGTCTCCAGCAACTGTCCAAACATTATCACCACTGCCAGAATCAATAGTGTAGTCCTGAACTTCTCCAGTGTAGGCAGCAACACTTAACCCGGTAAAACTGTTGTTGGTAAATTTGTTGTCTCCTGAACCGCTGTACAGTCGAACTTCCTCAATATTGCTAAAGGTATCGGTTCCTGTTCCATCAACACTTGTTAAAGAATTGCTGGTGAGAACAAAATCAGCACTACTTTTGTTGCTGGTGTATTCTTTTTCCTCGAATACATCATATCCATCTCCACCATCAATTGTGTCATTACCCCACAAGCCAGTTATGAGATCGTTACTGAGACCACCATCGAGACTATCGTGACCAGCAGCACCATTGATGGTATCATTACCATGTCCACCATACACAGTGTCATTACCACCTCCTCCATTGAGGTCGTCAGCACCATTCTCACCCTTCAGCTCGTTGGCAAAATTGTTTCCTTGAATAGTGTCGTTCTGACCAGAACCAATCACCCCTTCAATATTTGACAACTGATCTGTACCAAGGGATGATCCGCTTCCAGTGCCATTTATCAAATCGACTGAAACAGCGGCTGCGCCAGAATAGTCAACAAAATCGAAATCGCTGCCCCCATCAAACACATCACTACCACTACCGCCAGCACCACCAGCCATAATAGTGTCATTTCCCATGCCGCCATTTAAGTAGTCATTACCCGAACCGCCCTTAAGTTCATCGTCATCATAGCCGCCGTAGAGATTATCATCGTTATTACCACCGGACAAAGTGTCATTTCCACGACCACCCCATAATGTGTCACGGTTATTATCGCCGTGCAATGCATCTGCATCATTACCACCATAGAGCTTGTCATCACCATCACCACCCCACAGTGTATCGCTACCACTATCCCCGTATAGGCGGTCATTACCATTGTCTCCCCATATACTATCGTGGTCACTTCCACCCCTGATTGTATCTCTGTCAGAGCCACCATACATGGTGTCATTGCCACTGCCACCTTCTAGGGAATCATCTCCAGCTTCGCCGTAGAGCTTATCATTATGCTCATCACCATAGAGCTTATCGTTGCCTTTACCCCCTTTTAGGGTGTCGCTATTAAGTCCTCCACGCAGGGTGTCTGAACCATCTCCACCATCAAGGGTGTCATTGCCACTGCCACCTTCTAGGGAATCGTCTCCATCTTGTCCATAGAGAATATCATTATTTTCATCACCATAGAGCTTGTCATTGCCTCCACCCCCTCTTAGGGTGTCGTTATTGGTGCCACCGTAGAGGGTATCCTGATTATCTCCACCATCTAGATAATCATTACCTGCATCACCATAGAGCAAATCATTACCAGTCTGTCCGTAGAGCCAATCATAATCATTACCTCCACGCAGGGTGTCATCGCCGTTACCTCCTCTCAGAGTATCGTTATCATCACCTCCGGATAAGCTATCTTTGCCATCGCCACCGTCTAAACTATCATTATTTCTGCCACCCTCTAGAGTGTCGTTGCCGGATTGTCCATAGAGAATATCATTGCCATTATCACCGTAGAGTTTATCGTTACCTGTAGCACCTTTTAGTGTATCCCAGCCATCTCCTCCATATAAAACATCGGAATTATCGCCACCATCTAGATAGTCATGACCAGTACCGCCATATAAGGTGTCCTTATCGTCCTGACCATAGAGCTTGTCGTTGCCACTGTCACCATAGAGCTTGTCGTTACCCTTACCACCTCTTACAGTGTCATTACCGCCTTTTGCATAAACGGTGTTATTTCCGTTTCCGTAGGACTTATTGTTGTTCTTATTATTTAGATGGTCAGCCATTGTTTATTCCTGATTTTTGAGCTACACGAATTGATTTGACATGAAGATTCAAAGCGTTATATCAACCCTTGAAATCCTCTTATAGGGTTTGGGATCGATTCCTTGATCCAATCCGAAATGTCGAAGAGAGGAATGATTGAAAAGATACATGATCATAGTTTTTTTTTGAGATAACTGTGATCAGAGTTTTCCTCAGTTCATAACACTAGATTAACAGGTTTGATGGCATTTTGTTATATTCGAATCTTATTACTGTTCATTCATGATTATAAATTGTATAAGTAGTAACTTCATCAGTGAAGCCACGGATTATCAATTAAAAGATACTGTAAAATACTTTGTTTTTTATTTAAAAAACTATGAAGTAATAAGCACCTAAACAAAATTAATTTACTACTACCAATCTCTGTAAGCCTTACAGAGATTGGCTTTGATTTTTGTTAAATGTGTAATTAATTTTGTGCACCTGCTTATCTTTTTACGGCCTGTATGCAAAGTTAAAATATCACCAACAACAGGAGAAAGAAGATTTCAACTAAAGCCAGAGTAATATAGCTGGTTGCTGGTTGACTGATAAAACTGGCTCTTCCGTACTTGTTATGCTAAACAAATACTTTGGCTTAATTCAGCAACGCCTCAATACCTCCTATTCCCTTCCTGGCTTGCATTTGATTGTTTCTAATTGATACTTTTGTCAGTCAAGCAGCTGCCCACCCTACATCTACTGTGATTAACCGGGTTGGTGGGCAGTGCCAAGTAATTCTATCGCGCTTCTTGGTGAATCGGTTTGGTTGACTGCCCACCCTACATCAATTGTGATTAATCCGTTGGTGGGCAGTGCTTAGCCATGGGCTTTGGCTTGGTGAATCGGTCTGGTTGACTGCCCACCCTACATCAATTGTGATTAACCCGATTGGTGGGCAGTGTCAAGTAATGCGATGTTCCTTCGGAACCGCTTCGCGATCGCGCTTGTTGGTGAATCGGTCTGGTTCACTGCCCACCCTACATCTACTGTGATTAATCCGGTTGGTGGGCAGTGGCTAGTAATGCGATGTTCCTTCGGAACCGCTTCGCGATCGCGCTTGTTGGTGAATCGGTCTGGTTCACTGCCCACCCTACATCAATTGTGATTAATCCGTTGGTGGGCAGTGCCTAGCAATGCGATGTTCCTAAGGAACCGCTTCGCGATCGCGCGGCTTGGTGAATCGGTTTGGTTGACTGCCCACCCTACATCAATTGTGATTAATCCGTTGGTGGGCAGTGCTTAGCCATGGGCTTTGGCTTGGTGAATCGGTCTGGTTCACTGCCCACCCTACATCAACTACCCAAGGATTTTCTTAAGAAATTTCATAGTGATTAAATAGGTGGGCTTCACACCTGTTGTTCCCAATCCCCCGGAAGCTAAGGTGCTGCCAGTCAACAAGGGGTTATCAGACGCATAGTAAGCATAACGCAGGCTTACCTTCTCATCGATACTCTTTCGGATCATAGAAGCAGCTTGAATTGCCTTTTGTAAGTGTGCCCCTTCCATCTCCAAGCCAATAACATTCCACGATGAACTTTTGAAGTAAGCTAAAATATCAGAGTTTTGCAAAGAGGTTCCCATTACTGTCACCAATGCTCCTTCATAAATGGGAATGCCATCATCTTGAAAATCTTCACTAGTTAGCTCATTAACAAAAGGATAATTATCGGCTGTTCCCTCAAAAATGTGTGCCGTTGGTAGCATTAAGTCGCCCTTGTGTCCCACCAATATTCCCGCTTTTCCCATTACCGAAATCGATTTGACATTAAGTTTTTGGGATTGCCCACCGGTTTTATAAGGTTTGAGTAATTCATCCATAATCTCAAACGCTTGTTCTCCAAAGGCATAATCCATTACCAAGATAACTGGCTTTTCTTGTTCAATTATGTTATGATTAATTGGTAATTCAGGGGATAGCAAAGCCAGGGGTAACATAGCCGTATCAAAAATTTGCACGTGGATATTTGTCCCAGCTCTATCGGCCAGATAAAACATCCCATTTTGTAAGGCAAACTCTCTAACCTCTTGGTTGAGGTGGGCGTTTTCTGGCAAACTTAACTCACGGGCAATGTCCTCAATTTTTTTGTCTTCTCCCAAGGTGTGTTTCAGTGCTGATGGCGCAAATAAGCAATTCATCACGCTATGCAAATTCGCACTAATAATATGGAGTGGGCGCTCCCATAAGTTTTTTTCTAAAACAAAGCCTTTAATATCAGTTGCCCACTGCGCCCCGTGGATATGATGTCCAATCCGCTCCCGCAGTGTGGAACTGAAAGTAATTTTGCGATCGCGTTGGGATTGGACTTCTTCCATGGCCACTCGACCCAGCCAATAAATAATATCAAATAGACCATTATTATCAGAGCTTCCCTGAGCCAGGCGATGGTAAGCGTGTTTCGTTTCTTCAAACGTGCGTCCTAAAAGAGTACTTAAATAAGAAAAAGCTCGATGCTGGACTTCCAGGTCTTCTGAAACCAACGACTTAGGATTATCTGGGGATTGTTGAGCTGTAACCATTTCTTCGAGCTTTATCCACTCTCGTGTAGGTTGACCTTCCTCCAGAGCATGGTCTCTAATTTTATTAGCTTCGATATAAATAAAAGTCAGATGGGTAAGAATGTCATAAATCTCGCTACGCCCTCGGGTAATTTCGATCAGCATCGTTTCTTGATCAATGCGGTAGCAATTACGGCGACGTTTAGCCGGAACAATCGTCTCAAATCCTGATTGACTATACCCTTCTGCTGCCACCAGTTTCACAAAACGACACATTTCAATGCCGCAGGGTAAGCGATCGATCACATAAACTAGACCATTCAATTCCACTTTCTGTGGGTCAGCAATGGAACCATAAATTTCCGGTTGCAAAGTCAGCAACGCTTGCCTCAAGGCTGCACCAGAAGCCCCCCCTGGCTTGTAGTATCCTCGGATAAATAGATGTCGCATGATCACATAAATCCGTTCGATAGCAGCCCGAGATTCTTGAGCACGAGTTCTTGGCGGAACCGGAATAGTCATACAGAGACTCTGTTATGATTGCTAGCTCACCATTGGTGAATAGGGGAATGATCTCAAGTATAGTTGGGTAATTGATCATTGACCCATTACCAATTACCCATTACCCATTACTTAATAGACCGCGCTGCATCGCTGTTCCCTGTTCCCGACAACTGCCGCGAAGTCTAATGAATTGCTGTGTGTTCGCGCTCCTTCAAATCCTGCACCTTCAAATCCTGCACCTGTTGTTCCAAAGTAGCAATGCGGTCTATCAATGTCCGAATTAGCTTAGCCTCTACATCTGGCAGTTTGTGGTGTGCCAGAGGATCGGGGTTACTTTTTTGTGAAACAATCCGACCTGGAATGCCCACTATCGTGGAGTTATCGGGCGCATCTTTCAGTACAACTGAACCAGCCCCAATGCGAGAGCGATCGCCAATTCGGATGTTGCCTAAAACACTGGCTCCAGTACCGACTACCACATTGTCACCTAAGGTAGGGTGACGCTTACCTTTATCCTTGCCCGTTCCCCCCAGAGTTACATTCTGGTAAATTAAGCAATAGTCACCCACGATGGCAGTTTCACCAATAACTACTCCCATACCGTGGTCGATAAATACACCTTTGCCAATGGTTGCCCCTGGATGAATTTCAATCCCGGTTAACCACCGCCCCAGATGGGACAAAAACCGAGGCAAGAAGGGAAGCTCACGAGAATACAACGAGTGAGCAACTCGATGTAGCATTAAAGCATGCAAGCCAGGATAGCAAAAGAGTACTTCTACCCAATTTCGGGCAGCTGGGTCTCTTGTGAAAATAACGTCGATATCTGCCCAAAGGGTTTGCCACCAAGTAAAAGCAAGGGAGGAAGTAGTAGACCTAGAAGAAGCATCAGATGGTGCAGCGGGGTTTGTTGGTACATCAACGGTTTGGGATTTGCTACTGATGTCTTCGCTTCTATTAAAGGTAATAGGTTGTAGCATTTAGATGTCTCCTGAATGAGTATGACTTCCTGAGCCTTTGATAATTATTTCCAGACTTAAGCAGGGGTGATCGGCTCAAATCACGGTAGTTTTTGACTGAATAGTCAAAAAATGAGCAAAAAAAATTTTGCTACCTCTGAACCGATTATTCGAGTACAGACAAAGCTACCTCCAGAATGTCATCTAGATAAGAACAACTTGGATGTATTTTTCCTCGGACATTGAATCCCAATATAACATGATGCAGAAAGCGAGCTAGTTGACGTGGATTAGCCTCCCTTGGCAACTCCTGAGCGGCCACAGCCCTTTCCAATGTCCGCTCCAGGGCTTTGTCCACCTGCCAGGTTAGGCACTGAACCATCTTAGCCACTGCTGGGTCATGGGGAGCCAACTCCATCATAGTATTGGCCATCATACACCCACGATATTTGGGACAGATAGCCTCAGAAGCCAATCCTCTGATTAGATTACGGATGTTTTCTAAGGGAGAGCCCGGTTTATTCAACTGTTGCTCAATGCAGCAGACTACGGTTTGTCCATAGTGCTGTACTGCCTCCAAAAACAGAGCATGTTTACTACCAAAGGTGTTGTACAGGCTTTGGCGTTGAATGCCCATGTGCTTGAGCAGGTCATTGAGCCCCGTAGCATTATAGCCTTTAGACCAGAACAAGTCCATAGCTTTTTCTAGGGCTTCTTCCCGGTCGAACTCTAGTTTTCTTCCCACCATACTTTATAACTCCCGGTTCGCCCATTTTAAATCGAGTTAGAAAAAGCTGAAGGATTGAATCAGAGGTCTCGAGTATGGTACAAATGCACTGAGCAGACGGGCTGGGATTTTCCGGCGTCGGAACTGCACAAAGGG
>NZ_JAAHHS010000314.1 GCF_010692395.1 Moorena sp. SIO3H5 | reverse complement strand
CCCTTTGTGCAGTTCCGACGCCGGAAAATCCCAGCCCGTCTGCTCAGTGCATTTGTACCATACTCGAGACCTCTGATTCAATCCTTCAGCTTTTTCTAACTCGATTTAAAATGGGCGAACCGGGAGTAATAACATCTGAATACCCTCGCTAGAGCTGGGAGGTCTACCGATGGGATCAACATAGCGTAAACGAAACCCTGTTCGTGCGGTTTGCAAAGCTACATCTACTGACTGTCGAATTGGTGCCCAAGAAGTACTTCCACCATAGTTAAATAAACCCGTAGGCACATTTGGAACTTGGGCAAAGGTTTGATTAGTCTCCGATGCTGCTGGAATAGCCCAATGAGCTGGTGACTGGCTCTGAGCTGGCTGTTGGGTGTTGTTTGGAAATTTGTTAAATACCTGGTTAATCTCCAAGTCAGATTTTACGGTAAACCACCAAAAACCACCGCCTATTACACCAGTCGTGATTAAGATGGTTAAGACTAGAGTTGCGGTTTCGTTCTGGTTTGACATATAGTATCTAGTTTAAATGTAAACATAGAATTGATGGCAACAGGCAACAGGCAACAGGCAATAGGCAACAGGCAACAGGCAACAGAATTGTTTGGGATTTGTAGCAAATAGTTATAGCCAATAGTTAACTATTTCATATATTACCAATTATAAAAAATATTGCTACAGATTAATACTCTCCCTATCTCCCTATCCCCCAATCTCTGCATCTCCCCATCTCCCCATCTCCCCGTCTCCCCATCTCCCCATCTCCCCATCAATCATCATCCCTACCAGGCATAAATAAAATTGGTATAACGGTTAAGGAATTGGCACAAATTCATACTCCAAGCTAGAACTATTACTTGGTTCAATTGTCACCAATTTGACCGGTTGATAACGATCGCCTGATGGAAAAAAACGAATCGGAGCAGCAGCACCTCTAGCAAAAAAGTTCGGTGCTGAAAGTTCTTGTTGAACTCCGGTGCGAGTAGGATTACGTCTAATCGCCGCACTTAAGGCTTGCACAGCATCATAAGCCATGGCTGTGCGCCAGTTAACATCAATACCCCAAAGCTGATCAGCGGTTTTGGGAAATTCCGAGCGAGGGTTGGCTAGGGGATGCCAGGGTAATGCTACTACCATCCCTTCAGCATCTTTACCTGCTACTGTCAATGTCTTAGTACTGTAAACTTGATTTCCCGCTAAAATAACTAATTGTTGACCCAAACTATTGCGGTGTTTGCTATTGAGCTTAACCACATTTAGTACCTGATCAAGGCTGCTAGAATCAGCACCTAACATCAGCACTTGAGCACCACGATTAATCGCTTGTTTAAAGCTTTTAGCAGCACTAAAATTTTTATCAGACACGTCAAACTCACTAACTACTCGTCCTCCTTTCAAGAAGACAGCGGTTACAAACTCTGATTTAAGAGACTGACTAGACTCACTTTGAGAATTGTAGAAAACAGCAACATTATGCTGCTTGAGGTCTTGCACCATGTGTTTAGCTAATGCTCTACCTGCCAGGAAATCATTCGGGACAGTACGAAAGAAAAAGTCGCTAATTCCTGATAACTTTACTGAGGTACTAATGGGAGAAATTGTTACTAATTTACCAGAGTCATAGATATCTGCTGTCCCTTGGGTCACCTTACTTGTGAAATTACCAACAACTGCCAAAATCTCTGGATTACTCACCAACTTTGATGCTAATTTTTTTGCCACCTTTGGATTATTATCATCATTAGCGATCAGTACTTTGAGAGGAATACCTTTAATTCCACCAGCTTGATTGATTTCCTGTTGAGCTTGAGCCACACCCCGAAGTATATCTTTGGCAGTATTTAAGTCATCACTAATGGACACAACAGCAGCAATGGTGTGAGAGGGTTTGTCCCTAATACGAGCGTTATTAAGGTAGATGAGAGCTTCTGGATCATCACGGTGGAGGTCTAAGGATTCGGTGAATTTAACCACTGCCTCGTTGTAATTAACAGCAGTAACCGCTTCTACTCCTAGCTGTTTTTCCAGTGTTGTTGAATCAGAAAATAAAATATGGTCTCCCCGACTAAGGTAATTTGGTATGGTTGCTTTCTCTGAAGATGTATTTTTCGATACCAGCATAGATAAGGGAGATGTGGTCACTTTAAACCACCACAGACACCCAGATACCAAAGCTAAGGAGATCATCAATGATAGCCCAAGAAGCTTAGTTTCGTTGTTCTGATACATACGTTATTGCTAATTTTTATACAGGCCAACCCTGTTGATTACCCGGACTAATGCTTAATAATAATTTGTTTTGTAATCTTTCAAGGTAATTGATGAGTGGAATGGTTGATGGTTAACGGTTGACAGTTGAAGGTCAACGAAAAACCATCAACGGCGCTTGAAGTAGTGACCCTGTAGAATACAACTCAATACAACTCAATACAACTCAATACAACTAGTTAACAAAAGCCCTTGTTGGATACTCCTGGTTAGTAAATAACTTATGGAAATAACTTATGGAAATAACTTATGGTACAAGATTTGACCACTGATTAGGTGACAAAATGGCAAAAATATTGATCAGTCCTGAGTTCTTAGTCCTGATGCATGCTAATGGGTGATTCCTTAGTTGTTAGTCAACTCGACTGTTGCCATTGCTGAATAGGGTTTGGGTCATCAAATCGAGTTAGGTCAGTTACCGATTACCGATTACCGATTACTGATTACTGATTACTGATTACCTATTACCCTCAATCATTCCAGAATTGGGCAACACTCTTATTTCTATGTTGCCCCGTTTCTACTTGCTAGGAATCGGCACAAAGTCATAACCAAAGCTGGAACGATTACCTGGTTCAATCTTGACAAGCTGGACAGCCTGGTTGCGATCGCCTGATGGTAAAAACCGAATTTTGCTGGATACTCCTTGGGGCTGAAAACCTGATCCGGATAGGGCGTTTTGCACACCGGAACGGCTTGGCTGCTGTTTGAGGGCTGCAATTAAAGCTTGAGTAGCATCGTAAGTTAAGGCAGTGCGCCAGTTCACATCTGAACCCCATAATTTAGTGGCGGCTTGGGGAAAGGGGGAATTTGGAGCGCCCAAAATATGCCAGGGGACTGCCAACACCATACGACGCGCATCCTTAGCACCGATTTGCAAGGTCTTGGGTTTGTAAAGACTATCCCCTGCTAGCATCGGTAGACGTCCATCATTGACCTGCACGACTAGTAAGGCTTGGTTAAGGGTGGCGGAATTGGGCGCTAAGATCAACACTTCTGCACCTTTGTCGATCGCCTGTTTGACATCAACACCAGCATTAAAGTTAGGTTTAGCAAAGTCAAACTCTGCCACTACCTCACCACCATCAGCAAACAAGGCAGTGGTAAATGCATCGGCAAGAGATTGGCTGTAGTTGCTCTGGGAATTAAAAAAAACAGCTGCTTTGCGTAGATTTAATTGATTGAGCATGTAGCGAGACAGGGTGCTACCAAAAAAGCGATCGCTAGGGATAGTCCGAAAGACATAATTACCCAGTCTTGAAATAGTTACTGAGGTACTAGTCGGAGAAATCACCACCAACTGATTTTCTTGATAAACCTCTGCGGCTGCCAGAGTGACCTCACTGCTAAAATGACCAATAACGCCCAAAACATCTGGATTATCCACAAAAGCTTTTGCTATTTTTTTAGCAACCTTGGTATCATTGTCATCATTAGCAATCAGCACCTTCAATGGTATATTTTTAATACCACCCGTAGCATTGATTTCCTGTTGGGCTTGGGCAACACCCCGTAACATTTCTTTGGCTGCATTTACCTCTACACCAATAGGTATTGAGATTGCAATTGTATAAGACTTAGATGTACCGATCCGAGCATTATTGAGGTAAATCAAAGCTTCTGGATCGTTTTTATTAGCTTTAAGGGATGCCTCCAGTAAGGAAGCCGCTTTAGCATAATTTCCAGAAGCAAATGCTTTGACTGCTGCCTTTTTTGCTGGTGTTACCTCTGTTGATATTAATGTTCTATCTCCGGCACTAAGGTGCTCTGCTATGATTATCTGAGGCTTAATGTTTGTAGTTTTTGGGGTTACCTTAGCCCTAGGTTCATCTAGCTCAGTAAATGGCAGTGTGATTATCTGACTTTTCTGAAGCCACCATAACCCTCCCAACACCATAGCTACGGTAATCACCATGGATAGCAAAAGAACACTCGTTTCGTTTTTCATCGGACATAAGTTCCGTTGTCAGTTACCCGCGATCATTATTAATCAGCAACGCCCTGCCCTATAGTCTTCGAGATAACAGTTGATAAACCAGGCGGAAAAGTGCCGTCACAGCGATCGCTGCTGCTGCTGCTAGAACTGATATTATGATAACTAACTGGATTGGCTGCTTGACTCGCAGCACCGGGAAAAGTATCAACAGTCCCAAGCTGATGCCTCCAATAATCACTAGGTCAATTTTTTCAATAAACCTGCGATATTGAGCATAAATTAGCCCTCCCAAACTCATTCCCCATAAAAGCATACCGAGTGGGTTGGAGGAGACCAGCGTAGCAAAAGCAGTTGCCGCAAGGAATAATAAAGCTCCCTCAAATCCAGTAAAAGCAGCCGCCCCTAGTACCTCAAGTAGAGAAAAGTTTGATTTGACCGGTTTGGATAGGGATGAGTGGTATTGTGGTTGCCTGGTGTGGCGCCCGGAGGGTGGGGATACTGGTAGAACTGATCCGTGAGGGCGTTGAGGGGTTGTCTGAGCAATAATGTTTAAACCATTTATGGCATCAAGAACCTCCATCGCAGACTGAAAGCGTTGATGGGGCATTGGCATAAGTAGTCGATTGAAAATACTCTCAAGTTCATTGCTGATTTGGATATAACTTCTCCAGTTCCATTCATGGGTAACAGGTTCGTAGAGTTCATTGGGTTCTCTGGCAGTCATCAAAACCATCACAGTCACTGCCAGAGCATACAAATCCGTTGAAGGGTAAATTTGAGAACCGGTCATTTGCTCCGGTGGTGCAAATCCGATGGAATAAATACCAGTAGACCTCGCCGCTGTTGATCCTGGGTTGACCTGTTGCTTAACTGCACCAAAGTCTAATAGATATAGAAGCCCATTGCGATCGCGCATAATATTAGAAGGCTTGATATCGCGATGAATGGAGCCATTGTCATGGACAAATTGGAGAACTTTGAGAATTTCTGTTAATACTTCTATGGCTTTTGCTTCAGAGAATGCTCCTAAGCTGTTGAGTTCTTCCTCCAAGTTTTGTCCATCAATATATTCTTGTACCAGATAGAAAAACTGGTCTTCTTTACCCGGTTTCAGACTCGGCACCGTCAACGGAAAGTAGGCATACAAATCGGGGATTTGGGGGTGACGCCTGCCCAATTTCTCTAAAACCGTTGCTTCCCGCTCAAACAATCTGTGGGCAGTTTGTAGTTCCCTCTGGCTAATTCTGCCAGAGGGTTGGAACTGCTTAACGACACATTGACGCAAGGTAGGGGTATAGCGATCGCGTGCTAGAAATGCCGCTCCAAATCCTCCTTTGCGCAGCAGTTGGGAGGGAATGTAGCGACTTGCTACAATCAGGGGCATGCCGCAGCTATTACAATACCTTTGCTCTGTGGTGGTTAGAGTGGTTCTGTTATCTAGATCATCAAAGTAATTATGGGGATTTGGGCAGCCAGGACGGGTGCAGAAAATTTCCATGTTTTAGAGGATCACTACGAAAGACAAGGCCCTACCAGGCATCTACTTGATACTCTACTAGAGTCTATTTATATTCCTCAATCGAGGGCTAGGCATTTGTACATTAGTTCTATAGTTTTAATCTATATCTATATCCAAATGCTAATGTTCATTCCTTGCTACCGCTTCGCGCTTCGCTCAGGTATCAGAGGTTAGAACTCAGTTGACAAGCTCTAGCAAGTCGCTGGTTGTTGTGTTTATTCTAGTCGTTAGATATTATTAAACTCACGCCATTTTGAAGAAGCCCCTGGAATTTTCTGCATTACTGATCAGATCTTTTCCTGGGCAGCGGGATAAATTCCGTCACTTGTTTTCAACCTTGTCAGCCATGCAAAGCGCGAGTGGGGGAAACCCCCGCATGAAGGCGCTGCATCGCTTTCAACCCCTGGCTTATCTAGTGGGGGCTATCCACTTCTAGATTTTTAGGATTAGTTACCATCCCTGATAGTGCCAAGGATTGCCCGTGCCATGCTACTGAGCCAAACAAGGGCAAAATCTGCCTACAGAAGGCTTCTGTTGCTTTGGAAAGGTAACGATTGGGGTTAATCACCAAAGACAATACCCGTTTAACCACTACTCCCTCTATTTTTGCCCTGTGTAGCACCCCCATTTGTAATTCTTTTTCAATAGCTGTAATCGATACAAAGGCAGCTCCTAGTCCTGACTGTACTGCATTCTTAATCGCTTCAATGGAGTTAAGTTCCATCTCCACCTTAAACCGTTTAGCATCAATGCCACTGCGACCTAATACCTGGTCAATTACCTTACGGATGGTGGATTGGGAGTCCAAGGCAATAAACTGTAACTTATACAGGTCTTCTTTTTGGATCTTCTCCAAATTAGCCATGGGATGAAATGCGGGCAAGATTAGTACTAGCTCATCTTCAGCATAAGGACTAATAGTCAAGGTTTCTTGAAGTTCTGGGGGAACTTCACCACCAATAATGGCTAAATCCACTAGTCCATTGGCTACACCCCAGGAAGTGCGGCGAGTGGAGTGAACCTGCAATTGTACTGTTACCTCAGGATAGCGTTGTCGGAACATACCAAGCATCCGAGGTAGTAGATAGGTTCCGGTAGTTTGAGATGCACCAATAATTAAGGTCCCACCTTGGAGACTTTGTAAGTCGTCAATGGCTCGGCAGGTTTCCTGGCATAGAGCTAGAATTTTTTCCCCATAGTCCAACAGCAGGTGTCCAGCTTCGGTCAGTTGGGCACGGCGTCCACCTCTGTCAAATAACGGCACCTCTAACTGTCGCTCTAAATTTTGTACTTGCAGGCTGATAGCAGGTTGGCTTACGTATAGACTATCAGCAGCACGCTTGAAACTCCCCTCAGTAGCGATCGCTTTGAGTATACGGAGTTGATCGAGAGAAAAAGGTAGGTCAGACATAGGGCTAAACCATTAACAGAAAGGAGCGAGCTGAAATCGAAACTAACATAACCAGGACTCAATTTATTGCTCCGTCTTGATGCAGTCGCTCATGGGGGGGACCCCCAAGACCGTAATGGTGCGTTTTCCGCGTTAAGAATTAAATTCGCCACGGGTCGCACCTCTGCATCGCTTTTTTGCTATAATAGAGCGTTATTTCCCATATATCACCCTTGCCTATGGTATTTCCAAATTGGCTGAGTGTCAGCCACTTTGTAATGTTTGGGTTGCTATTGACTTTTGCGTCCGCTCATAGTGGTTTAGCCGCCCTGCGTTCCTGGGGTGAACAAAGAATTGGTCCAAGGCTTTATCGTATTGTCTTTGCTTTAGTGAGTCTTCCGCTAGCAGTTGTATTAATTATTTACTTTTTGAACCATCGCTATGATGGTCTACAGTTGTGGCTCCTTCAGGACCTGCCAGGGATTAAGTCATTAGTATGGGGGCTTTCAGGGATTTCGTTCTTGTTTCTTTATCCAGCTACGTTTAATTTATTGGAAATTGCTGCAATTCAAAAGCCCCAAGTCCATCTATATGAGTCTGGTATTATGCGGGTCACCAGGCATCCCCAAATGGTAGGACAAGTAATATGGTGTATTGCCCATACCCTATGGATTGGTAGCACCTTTACCCTATTGACCTCCGTGGGATTAATTCTCCACCATCTTTTCGCTGTGTGGCATGGAGACCGCCGGTTGTTGGCACGGCATGGAGAAGGCTTTTGTGCACTCAAAGCTCGCACTTCCGTAATCCCTTTTTTGGCAATTATCCAGGGACGTCAATTCCTGAGATGGCAAGAGTTTGTTCGTCCGGCATACCTAGGAGTCATCGGTTTTACCGGGCTGTTATGGTGGGTACATCCCCTTATGATTACAGCTGTAGCCCAAGTAAATTGGTAATTAGGCCATTTCTGTTGCTCAGATGATCCCGATTCGATGTAGCATGATCCCAAACAAATCTAAAAACCCTTATATTTCAAAAAATCATGATATTGTCTGTTGATGAACGGACGTTTTCAAAAACAGTTTTAGAGTCTTCCACGCCAGTTATCGTTGATTTCTGGGCCCCTTGGTGTGGAGTGTGCCGGTTTGTTCAACCCATACTTGAGGAATTCCAAGCTCAAGGAACCAATTATGTCAAGGTTGTCAGAGTAAACGCCGATAACAATCTCAAGCTTGCCAATACCTATCGTCTCAAGACCCTACCGACATTGCTGTTCTTCGAGCAAGGTCAGTTGGTCTCACGAATAGAAGGTTTCCAAGGTCGGGATGAGCTGCTCAGGGAAATTGCCAGGGTGATCAAACCACACTGCCAAGACCCAGGTTTGACCAAAGAGTTGGATAAAATGCAGCGCCAAGGGTTGAAAGCTTTTTCGCTCAATATCCCATCAAGAGAAATTCTAGGTCTTAGGTCTTAGGTCTTAAGTCTTAGGTCTTAGGTCTTAGGTGCAAGAGGGTAATGGTACATAACGAAAGCTGTTGACACCCGACCTGCTTTACCCGGCGCTAGGGAACTGGGTCATAACACCCTTAGCCATTCAACCTAAAAGTCTAGAAACTTAACTGAATCTAATTAGCGAGCCTTAACCTAATTAGCCGTTGAATTGGTCATCGGTAACCAGGTTGTGGCTTTACTTTTTCCCATGACCAATTACCGATTACCAATTACCAATTACTAATTCCTTTCTGACTCTTGTGCCTGAGCTGTACCTGTGAATTTATAAAAAAATTATTATACCACTTTAATGCCTGGTAAGGGACAATTGATCCGTAACGATAAGATAAATTTTTGTTAACTAAATTTTTTTTATTATTTTCATCAAGTATTCCGATTATCTAATGATAGTGACCCATTTTGATGAGATGTTTTGTGATAAAGCTTACTAAAAAAGTTAAGATTTGTATCAGATATGAGGCCTTAGTAGCCTATTCACTGGATGGCGGCTGTTGCTAGTAGTCACCGCAAGCCAATGCCGACAGTGAGTCCATGGCCTAAACGGCTATAGTGCAGTTGAGAAGAGCCCCCGTCT
>NZ_JAAHHS010000313.1 GCF_010692395.1 Moorena sp. SIO3H5 | reverse complement strand
CTTTACAATTTCACCACTGTCGAGCTGTTCATCCAGATTAGCAACAGCCCGTAAGTCCGGGATTATTTGCAGCTGGCTAAAGGCTGAAATAAACTTTCTTCTATCAAAAACACCCACAAAAAGTGGTGCTACTGCATTTCCGTAATAGTCAAAATAAATATTTCTGGTTGCCCCCTTGAAGGCCGTTTCTTGGCTATTAATACTTGCTAAGCTATCTTTGAGCATTAAACGGTCTTTAGGTAAATCGTTCCAGGTAATATCAGAGCGTTTAATGGCCTCAACAATGGCTGTTGCCGCATCATAATAGCAAGTTGCCACCCATCCTGGCGCTTGTTTGTAATTCTTTTCAAATTCGTTTCTGAACTGTTGACCGCCATCATCAGAAATGTCAAAAATAATCGGAGCTATGGCATAAATTCCATTGGTAAAAAAGCCTGGTTCATCCATCTCCTCTGGGGAGTCTTCAAACCGTTGCCCCAGGGATATTTCTGCTAAAGAGTCACCGCCAAAAATAGGGAAATCCATCCCAGAACTCTTGATTTTGGCAATTAATCCAGCCACTTGATTGCGATTCGCTGTCATCACAATCACTCCTGGGTCTTTCCCGCTATTTTTTAAAGCCAATAAATCTTGATAAATCGTTTCTATGGCTTGGTCTGTATCATCCCCTAATACCCACTTACTGACTACTTCTCCCCCTAACTCCTGAAACGTTTCTTCAACAGTCTTACCCAAGGTCAAGCCATAAGTGCTGGGGCTGTAAACTAGGCTAATCTTGGAAGATCCCAGAATCTTGTTGATATAATTCGCGATAAAAGTACCCTGAGCACTGTTAGAAAAAATGGTGCGAAAATACCAACTGTTCGATTGGGTGACCCCATCAGCAGTAGCTGAGCCGGTCACCGCAGGAATCTTATGGTCTTGATAAACTTCGCCAGCAACCGTAGATACCCCACTACTGTAATGACCAATCACTGCGATCGCATTTGATTGAGCAATCTTCTGAGCAACCTGCTGTGCCACATCCGGATTGCCTTGGTCATCATAAACCTCAAGCTTAAACTTTTTCCCCTTAACACCGCCAGCCTTGTTAACTTGGTTAATGTAAAGTTGAGCACCGTCTACCATTGCTCTGCCTGAGCGTTGTGCTGATTCACTAGCATTGCTTAACGGAGCTGCGATCGCAATGGTTATCCTCTCTTTGTATCCCTGGAAGGTATCGATTGCTACAACTGTACCGAAGGCAAGCAGTACGATAGATACTAATAGGATGGCTTTTTTTAGCATATATCACCTGATCAGTTGAATAGTCACAGATTACAGGTTACAGGTTACAGCTTGAAAGTTACAGGTTAGAGGTTGAACGCGCACGCGTTCAACCTTACCTGGCTTCATGACTCAGCAATCACGCCCTTGCTGCAATGGCGGCGATTAAGGCTTTCTAAAAACCACTAATTAGAACTGTCAATAACATCATTGAAAATAGGATAAAGGCTTATTAACAATGACCAATGACCAATGAGTAATAGGCTGAAGTCTAGGGAATTCAACGTTTTTCCAATCAACCCTGCCTAAAAAAAACAAAACATTCCTTAGGACTTTTATGATCAAGTAGTTGGCAATTTTATCAATATTTTTTTATTTGATTCTCTCTCTTTAATCTCTTATATCTATTACTTATTGTTAAGATAGCGGTTTTCATATTTATGAGGTAGACAGGATTTTTTCCCTATGCCCTATGCCCTATGCCCTATGCCCTATGACCTATTCCCTGTAATAGCGCATAGGGCAATTGCTTTAGGTAGTATCATCAGGGTGATGACGGAGACTTCCGTGCTATAAATTGGATAAACTAATAACTCATAACCATTCAGCGCTCAGCCCCTCAGCAGTCAGCTTTGGAAAGGTTAATTTCTATTGCTCTGATCTGAATATTGGCTTGTCCAGGTTTAGATACCTGTTTAATCGTTTCATTAAATAAAATAATAATTGTGAAGCCTAAGTAAAAATAGGAAAAAATAATTAAAACATATAACTAAAAAATTGTGAAAAAACTGTGAAAATAACCTCAAGGGATGATCTGATCTCAAGTTGTGCTCAAATGGCGCAGATCGACCTAGGCGTCTCCTGTTCATGGAACACTGTCCTTGAAAAACGTTTTGAAACCTTCATGAACTTCTAGCTATGAGGCGTTGGATCAACCTTGCTGTAGTGGTATCAATTTAATTGTAGTTAAGAATATAATTTATATTTAATAAGTAAAGTATTGTATTATACTGAAAGATTGAGCTGATTTGTTAAGTGAACAACATAATTATTATCTTGGCTGAAGTCAGCCTGGTCATCGTAGTTTTCTATCTAGTCAACTTGCTGGTGGGTATACTATTCAAGCAACTGATCACAGTTGCTTGGTTCCAAAAGGTGAACAGCAATGCTAAAAACCTCCGCCGGAACCTCCAGGCGCTGATCGTTATCTGTTGTATAGCGCTATGCCTTGTAATTGTTGGTGGCAACGGTTGGCTGATCTATCGCGGGAAAGACATCAAGGAATACACACTCGGGTTAGTCAGCAATATTCCCAAAGGATTCTGGATAACCCTTGGCACTGGGTTAGGTAAATGCATCTGCCTTCTGATGCTAGTTGCCTTCGCCATCAAACCCTTGCAGCGTTTCCTCAACTATGGCTGTGTTTGGGCAAAGAAACTAGAAAAAATCACTGCTAGTGATGAAAGCATTGAGGATTTGTTCAGTTACTTAACCAAAATCCTTACCAGTGGACTCTGGCTGCTTTCCCTAATCTGGTGTACCCAGTTTCTGAAAGTGCCAGAATCCACAGCTAAGTATCTGTACGTTCTTCTGAACATCTATCTGATTATTGGAATCGGGTTGCTGATTCTAAGATCGGTCGTCATCATTATCGATAGCATAGACACCCTGATTCTTGAATACTCTAGTCCTGAAAATAGCCTGCGATTATATAACAATCTTAGGCATCTGGTTCCTTTTTTTAAGCGGTGCCTAGAATATGTAATCTATGTTAGTATGGCCACCCTGGTGGTTGAGCAGATAGAGATAATTGCTAACTTAGCCACCTATGGATCGAAAGTTGTCAAAATTATCGGTATCATATCCCTGAGTCGTGGCTTGATCGTGATCGCCAATTTGTTCCTCCAAGAAGCACTGCTTAGGTCCCCGAAGCTGACTGATGTGCAGCGAAAGAAGCGGTTAACGATTATTCCCGTACTAGAGAGTTTACTGAAGTACTTGATTTACTTTGGTTCCGGTATATTGATCCTCAATACCATAGAAATTGATGCCACCCCAATCTTAGCGGGGGCTGGAATTGTGGGGTTAGCGGTTGGTCTTGGGGCACAGAATCTCATTAACGATATGGTTAGTGGATTCTTTATCCTTTTTGAAAACTACTACCTGGTAGGTGACTATATCCAGACAGGGGACGCGGAGGGCATTGTAGAGGCGATTGAACTGAGAACCACACGTATTCGACACTTCAATGGTCAAATGTATATTATTCGGAACGGGGATATTGGCTCAATTACCAACTACTCCAAGGACTATATCTATGCTGTGGTGGAAGTTGGCGTAGAATATGATGCTGACCTGGATCATGTGTACAGGGTGATCGAAAAGGTGGGACACCAGTTAAAAGAGAAGTATTCCGAGGTACTTGAACCGACCAAGGTGGATGGAATCGAGGACTTTGGGGATTTTGATCTGTCCATAAGAACCGTTACCAAAGTTAAACCAGGAAAGCACCGCCTGATTAAGCTAGTGCTTCGTAAAATGATCAAGGATTTCTTTGACCAGGAGGGAATTGAATTAAACGCTCAGGATCCGGTGTTTATTTTGAAACAATAGGGTTGAAACAAGCAAAGCCCGTGGCGATAGTGCTACGCGCACGCTGCGCGAACGAGGTGAGATCGCAGCAGTTAATAGAGCGGTTAAAACTCCCACAGTTTCAGGGGCGTTGCACTTTTACAGAGATGATTTGTGGTGGGATGGAAGAGATGAAACAGCTGGAAGAGGGGTAAGTAAGCTGTCAGGCATCTACATCAAGCATATATCGGTCGCATCTACATCTAATTGATTTATAAATTGAATCAGCAAGGGCATGTTAAATAGGGGACAGCTTAGTAGGGTGCTTTATTAACTCACCTTACTCAAGGGAGTTCCTGGATCAGTCGTGATCAGTTGGAGTTCTCAGGCTCTATCCATTGTACCGACTGTCATGCCCCCTAGTTGAAGGACTTTTGTCGATCAACTAGGGGGCTATCACCATTGGTATCAGGTCTCAAGCAAATAAGCTATATATAGCGTGTAGCAGTTGAAGCGTTCGCTCGATTGCGGGACGCGCGTCCATCGCATTCTGTTTCCTTTGATTGTACCCTAAGCCGTGGCGCGTTTAAATTTTATAATTCTGAAGCTAAAACCCAAGGCTCAGCTTAGATCCCTTTTCACGCACTAGATGCTGAAGAGCAAACCTAATCTCAAACCCCTTTGAGCTTTTAACTAACTTTTAACTAACTATGGTCAATATTGCCCTGTTTGGTACCAGTGCAGATCCCCCAACTTGTGCTCATCAAGCCATTCTCCAGTGGCTATCCCATCACTATCACCAAGTGGTGGTTTGGGCCTCAGATAATCCATTCAAGTCTCATCAGACCACCCTCGAACAACGTTCCCACATGCTCAAGTTACTGATTGAGGAGATTGACCCGTATAAAAATCCGATCCGTGTCAGCCCCGACTTAAGTAGCCCGAGAACCGTGGAAACCATAGCACTAGTTAAACAGCGCTGGGGATTACAGACAAACTTGACTCTGGTGATTGGTACTGATTTAGTCCGTCAGATGCCCCGTTGGTATCAAATTGAACAATTGTTAAAACAAGTACAGTTGCTGGTGATACCTCGTTCAGGATATGGAGTAGATCAGGATAGTTTAGAAAAGTTGAAGCATCTAGGAGCACAATTAGCGATCGCTAATATTACGGTACCATCAGTTTCCTCTACAGCGTATCGTGAGAATGGTGATACAACAGCACTGACTCCTCTGGTTAAGGACTATATCCATCAAGAGCAGTTGTACCAATGACCCAAAGCAGCAATATAAAGGTCAAACTACCAGCTCTAGCCAACGTCCAGGTCGGGGCCCGTCATGTGATTTTTTCCGTCTATACCCAACAAAGCCGCCTTTTGGTATTCCAAGAGGAAGCCTTTCTTGGTAAATGGAGTTTACCAGGAACCTTGGTGTGGCACGGAGAATCATTAGACCATGCTGCCGATTGGATTTGGGCAGAGAAAATTCGAGTTAACAACGTGTACCTAGAGCAACTGTACACTTTCGGAGAAGTAGGTCATTATCCAGCAGAATTGGTTAGGGTCGAGGTTACCTATAACCACCACTACGCCATGGGTTACCTATCCGTCAGTTACTTTGCCCTAGTGGGACGCTTAAGAAGCTAAATTCAACACAGATCATGTCAGTGGTATTGCCTGGTATTCCATCGAGCATGTGCCGCAGCTCGCCTTTGACCATAATCAAATTTCGGACTATGGTTATCGGCATTTGCGCAACAAATTGGCAAACAATCCTGTCTCCTTTGAGGTGTTCCGAGATGTATTTACCCTAAATAATATCTATACTATTTATCAACTGTACACTACAGTTTTTTGGAAAAATCTCTCGGATTATTATAATTTTAGCCGTCGTCTTTTAAAGCTATTATTCCTGGGTGACACTAGTTGATAATTGTCTGACGGGAGCAGGTGAACCCTGAAAATTTTACCGCTTTGATGCGGAGGCATATGCTCGTTTAAAGGATAAACCGTTGGTATTTATGTAGCAATGAAAAAACATCTGTAATTGTGGTTCAGAAAATCCTATTCATTGAGGATGACGATTTCAATCGAGAAGTTATCACTGAATACCTTCAGTTGCAAGGGTATGACGTTTGCGCTTTACCCCATGGGTTAACCATTAAACGAGACCTCGCCGACTTTCAACCTGACTTGATTCTGCTGGATCTCAAATTACCAGAAGTTGATGGCTTTACCTTGATCGAAAAACTCAAGAAATCCCAATGGGCAACAATCCCTATAGTTATCCTTTCTGCCTACTCCTTCCCAGCAGACAAAAAGCGAGCTCTAAGACTAGGGGCTCGTCGTTATCTAGTCAAACCAGCGCTTCTCAGAGAAATAGAACAAGCCATAGAGGAAGAAATAACCAATTGATATCCAGTCAGCTTTTTTTGTTATTTGTCTTCACAGCCACAAGGTTGAGCCGCCTGCCAAACACTCTTGTGGTATACAATACCAATGTTACCAGATTTTACCAGATATCATACGAGTTTAAAGTCTTAGGCAGGACTTACGCAAAACTAGGTTACAAACTCGTTTAAGTAGTAGGCTTCGTTAAGAACACACCCTACAAATAGGGTTGTTACGTAAGTTTTGTTAGGGAAATCATTGACATTAATTTTATCATCAGTCATGGAATTAGTTTTTTTGATTCTGCTGTAGGATAAATTCCTCAACGATTTCGCTCAGGTTCTCTATAGAGCGTCCCATCTTAGCAATTTTTGCTTCTGTCTGAGACAGTCCGAGAACTGCATTTTGAAGTTGGTTGGCTAGACTTTGAATCTCTTCTCGATAACGGTTTTCGAGTTCTTCTACGTTCATGATTTATTTCTGATTACTTAATCTACACTATCAAGGATTAGGTTTGCGTTAGGGTTTACGTTTACGTTTGCGTTTATGTTTACTTTCGTTAAAAATTTATAATTAATTTATAATTACCTATCAAAAAAATAATATATTAATAACAATGAAATTCTTGGAATGACATCCATAGCTGATTATAAAAATTAGAAATTGTTAAAATTTATTTGTGACCATAAATTCATCAAATCCATCAGCCGTAAGCTTTGGAGTTGATTTACTAACTTATTCAAAAACTAAAACTACTCAATCAATACAAAAAAAGCTAATCATGAAACCGTTACTTTTTATATAAAAACAAAAAAACACAAAACGATATCAACTGTATATTTTCGCCTTTAATTACTAACCAAACCCAGATTACTAAAGATTGTGTGAAGTAGATGGCATAAACTATAAAAAACAAGCAAAAATGATGAAGATTGCGATCGCTCAACTCAACCCCACCATTGGTGATATTACAGGTAACGCTCAACAGATTCTTGAAATAGCCAAAACTGCTGCGAGTCAGGATGTGCGTCTGTTGCTGACACCAGAATTATCCTTGTGTGGCTATCCACCACGAGATTTGCTGCTCAATCCCAAGTTTCGAGAATCGATGACTACACAAGTGCAACAACTAGCTCAGCAGCTACCATTGTCTCTAGCTGTTTTGGTCGGCACAGTAACATGGAATACCAAAGCAGAGCTTGCTGGTGGCAAACCTTTATATAACAGCATTGCTCTACTAGAGGGGGGAAAAGTAAGGCAGATTTTTCACAAGCGACTCTTGCCCACCTATGATGTTTTCGATGAAAACCGCTACTTTGAACCAGGACGGGAGAGTAATTCCTTCACCATTGATGACCAGCCATCAGCAATCACAACTGAGAATGGCCACTCCCCAATTAAAATAGGTGTTACCATTTGCGAAGACTTGTGGAACGATGAAGAGTTTTGGGGCAAACGCAGCTATCAAGTCAATCCAATCACAGATTTAGTTCAACAGGGTGTAGACCTAGTGGTAAACCTGTCCGCCTCACCCTATAGCGCAGGTAAACAGAAAACTCGGGAAGCAATGTTGCGCCATAGCGCTAGCCGTTACCATACACCTATCCTCTACGCCAATCAGCTAGGAGGCAATGATGACCTGATATTTGATGGGTGTAGTGTAGCATTTAATCAGGGTGGTGAGATGCTATGTCGCGCCCGTGCCTTTGAAACAGACTTAGTCATTGTGGAATATGACCGAGAAACACAGGATCTCGTCACCCCACCAGAAACAACAATACAGTCTCCACCATCGGCAGCAATAGCACCAGCCCCAGCCAGCCTAGACGAAGAAATTTGGTCAGCCTTAGTCCTAGGAGTCCGGGATTACACCCGTAAGTGTGGTTTTAAAAAAGTCGTAATTGGTTTGAGTGGTGGGATTGATTCTGCTCTTGTGGCTGCTATTGCCACCGCCGCCTTAGGACCAGAGAATGTCTTGGGGATTCTCATGCCTTCTCCCTACAGTTCTGACCACTCCGTCAAAGATGCTCTCTCTTTAGCACAAAACCTAGGTATTAAGACTCACACCCTAGCAATTGGTTCCTTGATGGAAGGGTTTGACCAAACCTTAGCCTCTCTATTTGCCGGAACAGAGTTCGGTGTGGCTGAAGAGAATATTCAATCCCGAATTCGGGGCAGCTTACTGATGGCGATCGCTAATAAATTTGGCTATCTCCTGCTCTCTACTGGCAACAAGTCAGAGATGGCAGTGGGTTACTGTACCCTCTATGGTGATATGAATGGTGGATTAGCTGTAATTGCCGATGTTCCCAAAACCCGAGTCTACTCCCTATGTCGGTGGCTAAATTCTAGGGCAGAGGAGTCCCAGGTTAATCAGAAGTTGCAGGTTAGTACGCTAAATGTTGAACCTTCAGACTCCTATTCTAAGCTTCAAGCTGATCAGCTTCAACCTGGTAACCTAAGCGACTCGAACGCCAAAGGGGAACAACCTTTAAGCGAAACAGAAATTATTCCTTCTAACATTCTAATCAAGCCCCCTAGCGCTGAATTAAAACCTGGTCAAGTAGACCAAGATTCCTTGCCATCCTACGATATCCTAGATGATATTCTGGAGCGACTGATCCACCAGCACCAAGCCCCGGAGCAAATTATTGATGCAGGTCATCAGCCTGAAGTGGTTAACAAAATCATCCGACTAGTCGCTCGTGTTGAATTTAAGCGCCGACAAGCTCCGCCAGGCTTAAAGGTTACTGACCGCGCCTTTGGTACTGGCTGGCGGATGCCAATTGCTAGTCGTTGGCTATAGTATTATAGCGGTTTTCAATTGGGTGAGGTACACAATTTGATGATTTTAGGGAACAGCGGATCTGGGAACAGCGGATCTGGGAACAGAGAAGAGGCAAGAGGCAAGAGGCAAGAGGAACCCACCCCTAACCCCTCCCAGGAGGGGAAGGCAAGAGGCAAGAGGAATCCCCCCTAACCCCCCGCG
>NZ_JAAHHS010000312.1 GCF_010692395.1 Moorena sp. SIO3H5 | reverse complement strand
TGGCCCAACCAATGGTAAATTTATGGAAGCGCAACATATCTAGTACTCCCACCGCTGGTAGGGCTGCACCGAATAAGTCTGGACGCTGAGTCATGCAAGCACCGACTAATAATCCCCCATTGCTACCGCCTGCGATCGCTAATTTTTGTGATGAGGTGTACTGAGCATCAATTAGCCACTCCGCCGCCGCTATGAAATCATCAAATACATTTTGCTTGTTGAGTTTTGTGCCAGATTGGTGCCAATCTTCCCCATACTCACCGCCACCACGGAGATTGGCAACAGCATAAACACCTCCCATTTCCATCCATACCAGATTGCTAATGGAGAAATTAGGGGTGATCGACACATTAAAGCCGCCGTAGCCATAGAGGTAAGTGGGGTTATTGCTATCTAACTGCAATCCCTTCTTGTGGGTGATAAACATAGGCACTTGGGTGCCATCTTTGCTAGGGTAGAAATGTTGTTTGGTCTCGTAGTCATCGGGATTAAAGTCTACCTGGGGCTGCCGGAAAATGGTACTTTCCCCACTTACCATGTCGTAGCGATAGATGGTTGCAGGGGTGGTGAAGCTGGTATAGCTGTAGAAGGTTTCAGTATCATAACGTAACCCATTGAAACCACCAGCGGAACCAATACCAGGTAATTCGACTTCCCGCACAAAGGAACCATCCAGGTCAAAAATTTTGATGGAGGAGTGAGCATCTTTGAGGTAATCCGCCACAAATTGGTTGTTGAGTAAGCCTACACCTTCCAGGGTTTCATCCGCTTGGGGAATTACTTCTTGCCACTGTGCCTGATCAGGATGATTAGTATCAATGGCAATGACTCGACTACGAGGGGCATCTAAGTCTGTGCTGAACCAAAATACTGATTGATCATTGCCGATGAAGCTATAGCTGGCATCAAATTCGTTAATGAGTTCCACCACCGGGGCATCTGGGTCTTGCAAATTTTTATAAAACACCAGATTTTTGGGGTCAGTACCCAGGAAGACTGTAATGATCAGATAATTACCATCTTCAGTGACTCGACCACTGAAACCCCATTCTTTCTGGTCAGGCCGCTCATAAATCAGACTATCCTCTGACTGGGGTGTTCCCAACTTATGGTAATAGAGCTTTTGATAATAATTCAGGTCTTCTAACTTAGTGGCTTCATTGGGTTCATCGAAGCGGCTATAGAAGAAACCTTGATTGTCGTGAGTCCAAGATGCCCCAGAAAACTTTACCCACTTAATCTGATCCGAGAGGTCAAGACCGGTTTCCACCTCCCGCACTTGCCACTCTTGCCAGTCAGAACCAGACCTAGACAGACCATAGGCGAGCAGCTTGCCATCTTTACTAATGGCTAAACCTGATAGGGCAACGGTGCCATCTTCTGAAAGGGTATTGGGGTCAAGTAATAGGGTTGGTTCAGCATCGAGGGAGGTCAAGGTGTAGAGAACACTTTGGTTCTGAAGACCATTGTTTTTGAAATAGAAGTAGCGATCGCCTTTTTTAAAGGGAGTGCTATATTTCTCGTAATTCCATAGCTTGGTGATGCGCTGCTTAAGTGTTTCCCGTGTTGGTATTTCGCTGAGATAACCAAAGGTGACTTGATTCTGTGCTTCTACCCAAGCCTTAGTTTCCTCTGAATCTGGGTCTTCTAGCCAGCGGTAAGGGTCAGCTACTAGAGTACCGTGGTAATCATCGACTTGGTCGGCTTTGCGGCTTTTGGGATAGTTCAGGGGTTGACTGGTAGATGGCATGGTGGCAGATGGTGAAGAGCGTTTCTAGTGTAACGTTTCTATTCTCTAGGTAAATTTAGGATGACATGGGGAGTTATGGGGCTGATCGCCAATTGAGCTAAAATCTATATAAGGCTAATAAGAAGGTAGAGGGATAAGGGTGGAAATTGTAACCGGCAAGATGCCGGTTCCACCAAGATGCCGGTTCCACCAAGATGCCTGTTGGGGAAGGCAAATCGCCCCTGATAATTATGACTGGATCGATCACACCACAACTAGCAACGCCCTTAGAACTAAAGACTCGTCCGGCTTTTGATATGAGTGATGACGAATTCTTTGCTTTTTGTCAGCTCAATCGGGAGTTACGGATCGAACGCCACGAAGATGGAAGGCTTATTATTATGACTCCTACAGGAGGGGAAACTGGCGGTCGCAATTTTGATTTGATTGTTCAGTTTGGCAATTGGGTGAAGCAAGATGGTACAGGGAAAGGTTTTGATTCTTCTACTGGCTTTATACTTCCCAATGGAGCAAATCGTTCTCCTGATGTTGCTTGGGTCAAGCTAGAGAGGTGGGAATCCCTAACTAAAGAACAACGAAAGAAGTTTGTACCCCTATGCCCTGATTTTGTGATTGAGCTACGTTCTGGAAGTGATCGCCTGGAAAACTTGCAATACAAAATGGCAGAGTATAGGTCAAATGGAACTTTGCTCGGTTGGCTGATTGACCCAGATCAGCGCCAAGTTTATGTATATCGTCTTGGGGCGGAAGTTGAACAGCTGGATAATCCAGCAACGGTGAGTGGTGAGCCAGTTTTACCTGGATTTGTGCTCAAGATGGATGAGATTTGGTCTTGAGGAGCCTACCCGAGATACGTTCAATTTTTGCGATTAGCCCGAAGGGCTACGCTACGCGATCGCATTCCTAAGCTGTTGCGCATTTAAATTGGGTATTATTCAGTTATAAAAAAACCGTCAAACTTTCTCCCCAGCTCCCCAGCTCCCCAGCTCCCCAGCTCCCCAGCAGTCAGAACCCTCAAATTTAAATGAAGACCAGCTTATGGGACTGTGGTAACAGGTTAAAAAACAGTTTAGCAAAAGTAAGCTATTTTCACTGTTCGCGCTACTTAAGCCACTTTCACCAGTTGAGATTTTAATCTAGCTTGGAGTTAGATACACTAGGTAATATGTAAAATCTCTACCCAATGCCAAAGAAAATCAGGGAACTCAAACAAATGCTTCACCAAGCGGGTTTTACAGAAATACGAGGTAAAGGAAGTCATACAAACTGGATACATCCTCTTTATTCTGGGAAAATCACAGTTTCAGGTAAAGACGGAAACGATGCTAAACCCTATCAAGAAAAGAATGTACAAAAAGCTATTGATGAAGTAAAGGGTAATTGTAATAATGATCAAACTTAAATATCCAATGATAATTCAATGGTCAGAAGAAGATAATTGTTTTTTAGTTGGTTTTCCCGACTTCCCCGGACAACAATGGCGGAGTCATGGCGATACTTATGAAGAAGCAGTTAAAAATGGAACTGAAGCTTTAGACTCTTTGGTAATAGCCTATCAAGAAACAGGTGAAACGCTTCCCGAACCAACTATCAATACAGCAGCCTAGTGAGTGCGATTGACCGTAGATCAAGCTACTTGAGGAGCAAATTCAGTATATTGTCTCAGATGGGGTGGATGAAATGCTAAAACAATCTCCTCTGCTGGTATCCCCTTCTGTAACAAATCTGTCGCCACCCCATCCTCTGTCCAATCTTCCTCAATCCAAATCTTGTCATCCTTTAAACGGATATGAATCATCACACTCTTAATCCGTTCATCTTTCCACCAACCCATCAGCAACAAAAGATACTGATCCTGTACCTCATCAAAAGCTAAAGCACTTTCAGTGGTAGAACCAGATTTTTCATTGATCTGATGATACTCTGTTAAAACTTCCTGGACAATTTCCCGATAATGCTTTTATCTCTCCATTGCTCAATCACCTCACTTTCCGAATCAACCACCAATAACTTAACCTGATTACGATTGATAATCATCTTAGTTAACTGGCGTTGAAAATAATTTTTGTAAGTTCCTTTGGTAATTGCCAAATAGGGCAGTCCCTACCAATTAATTACTGTTAAAACCGTTACCTTCGCAAATTCTTGATC
Organism: Moorena sp. SIO3H5; assembly: GCF_010692395.1. Lineage (GTDB taxonomy): Bacteria > Cyanobacteriota > Cyanobacteriia > Cyanobacteriales > Coleofasciculaceae > Moorena. The sequence continues at coordinate 5,356 of NZ_JAAHHS010000312.1, read as the reverse complement.
AGCGGTCACCAAACTGGCAGAATTTTGTATAGCCATCGCCGCAATTATAGCATCGGGCAATTTCAACCTATATTGCTGGCGAATTTCAATAATTTTCTCAATCAACCCAGTGTCAATCGACACTAAACCGATCACTTCTACTCGCTGAAGAAACTGTTGAAAAAGTTGGCAATCGCTTTCGGCTAGCCCAGAAAACGCCAGAAACTCAATTTGGCTAATGACTGAAATCCCGATCCACTCAGCATTTTGTAATAATTGAATTAGTTGAGTATTTCCTTGCAGTAGGGCTACAATTGCATTCGTATCCAGAAAATAGCGATTACCACTCATCCCTTAGATTCCTTTGCATTGCTACCGCATCTCCCCCAAAGGTTAATCGCCCCACCAAATCAGAAAAATCATAGTTTAATTCCTGCTTCTCAACTGATGAAACTGGATCTAAAACAAGAACAACGTTAACCTCAACTGCCCTTAACTGAGTCGGAATCGTAAGATTCAAACAACCAGATTCATCAGTTTTAGTGGTCAGTTTTAGAACTTCCATTGCCAGTAGAATGAGTGGACCTTACCTTAGCTTATCTTAGCGCGATTGATCGTCTATTAGGATAGTGCGATCGCTTAGCGTGGCCTACGGCCAATCGCTTTTAGCCGCTCGGAGCATCGCAAATCCCTAGCCCTTTCCACTAATCCCACCTCTCAATGGCCTGAGCTAGTGTTTGAGATTGATACAAGCAGCAAAAGCTTTTCTAGTAAACTCTTGCCTATTCCCTCAGGGGGTGACAAGCGCTCTTGAAATCTTACAGGGGTGTTTGTTAATGGGGTTAGGTTAATGGTAAGATTGCCCTGGCGGGATGGATTGATTAAAACTATCTATGCAGTTGGATTGGTGAAAATTGCTTCAACTGCTGGAAAATACAACAACACGAGTCGCGCTCATTAAACCCAAAACCTAAAACCATTAACCTAAAACCTGCCTAGGTTTGAGCTTTGTTGTCACCCCTTGAGGCCTATTCCCTGTTCCCTACTCCCTACTCCCTACTCCCTACTCCCGATTCCCGATTCCCGATTCGACCGTAAAGCACAGTTAGCCCCTTCCGGGCATTGCGAATACTAGGATGATTGGGGTCTAGCACTGGCGTAAGGATGCTGAGCGATTTGTGGAAAAAGCTGACAGCCAGCTTTAACTTGTCCAATTCGTTACTCTCTTCCGAGATCAGCCAAGCCAAATCACTCAGGTACATTCCCACTTGGGGATGATTGTTGCCGTAAGTTGAGTTGAGGGACTTGATGCACTCTTGATACAATTCTATGGCCTCGGTCAACTTGCCCAGGGTTTTGTAGGTCAGTGCCAAACTTGCTTTATGCACTGCCAGGTTAGGGTGATTGGGACCGTAGAACTCTTCAATTACGTTAATCGCGTCCTGGTGAAATTGTTCTGCTTTATGATATTCCCCTCGATCAAGATAGAGGTTGCCTAAACCCTGTTGAGTTGCTGCCAGGTGAGGGTACTATTATATCTGCCAAATCAGTCAGGGCTTCTTTGGTATAGTTGCTGAGTCGATCAGGAAAATGGGGAATGACCTCAGTAGCCATGGCTTGGCAACTTGATGCAGCACATCGCTATTTCCTATTCCCAGATCCGCTGTTCCCTAAAATTCCGAAATTGTTTACCTCATAGCTATGAGAATTGCTATAATAGAAAACCGCGAAGGTATCCAAAATATTTTAAAACTGCGCTATCAAGTACTCGTATCAGAATATGGCTATCTTCCTAAAAATCATTCTAAAATAATTACCGATAAATACGATTTACATAGTAGCACTATCCATATAGGAGCATTTAATAAAAATTCTGAAATAATTGGTTCTATTCGTGTTGTTATGAATAGCAAAATTGGCATTCCCTCGGAAGACTACTTCGATTTCATTACTATTCCTTTACCCCCAGAATACGGTCGCCCAAATTTAAATAAAGACGTATTAGCTGACCTAAGCAGACTGGTCATCACTAAAAATTTTTGTGCCAATAAACTTATAAAAAGCTATAAACTTACGCTCAGCTATCAACTGATTACAATTAGCAATTTTTTTGCTAAAAAATCTGGAGCAACTGTTTGCTGCGCTGTAGTAAACCCCAAGTTAAGTAAATTGTTTAGTTTACTTGGTTATCGTCCCATCGGATCTGAGAGCATTTGTGATAAAAACAAACTACCGTTCATCCCATTTATAGGAGAAATAAATGAGTTGGTTTGCCGTCCTATTATGGACAAAATATAGCGCTAAGCGCTGGCAAATATTCCATATGCAATAGGTAAATTAAAATATTTGATAATCAGGGTTATGGTCATTATTTACCTTAGCATTTTGTCAATCCGTCAGTGCGCACTGCTATATAGCAATTCTATCTGATTCGTGAAAGAAATTGGGTGCTTTAAGACAGGAGGAAGAAGGCACCCACCCCTAACCACCTCATAAGGGTAGGTTTTTTACTTTGACGTCAGGTGTGGGGTGTGGGGTGTCGGGTGTCGGGTGTGGGGGATAATAAAATCTACCATTATTGTCGTTAAAAATCATCAAGACAATGATTTAGCATGGCTATAATTAATTACTTTCACGTTGATAACAATCCTTAAATATGGGGTAAAATCTGATTCAGGTAACTAGTTTTCCCTGTTTAACTGAAAGTTGTATTATCTATGCACCAAAATCGAATAACCGGGAGCGAGATTTGGCACCCTGAAATTCTTGACTATCGCTCCAGCAACGATGCTGATAGGATCAGATATTTACAGTGCCGGTCAGACATTATCATATATGACCAGATCGAAAAGCAAATCGTGGATTACATTCGGTCTTTAGATCCAACTCGCAAACTTAGCGTTGAGGAAGCTGCAAATGAAATTCCTTCAATTACCGAACAAATCCCATTACAAGAGTATGGCAAATGGGTTTTCTATCCTTGGTCTCGACGACTAGTACACCTTCTGCCGCCCAATGCTTTCGTTGCTTTGCGCACCAACCGCAATCGGTACAAAATTACTCCAGAAGAACAGGAAGTTTTAGCTAGGAAACGCATCGGCATTGTTGGACTTTCTGTAGGGCACAGCATCGCTATGGGGTTGGGTTTGGAAAGGTGTTTTGGAGAACTGCGTCTGGCTGATTTTGATACCATCGATCTCTCCAACCTTAATCGCATCAATACCCCCGTCCACAACATTGGGGTCAACAAGGCGATCGTTGTTGCCCGTGAACTATTTGAAATCGACCCTTATCTAAATATTTCATGCTACACTAAGGGGATTAAAACGGAAAACATAAATGAGTTCTTGTGCGGAGATGGTCAGCTAGATCTTCTGATTGATGAGTGTGACAGCATCGATATAAAGTTTAGTCTTCGCTACGCAGCGCGAAAACAGCGCATTCCTGTACTAATGGACACCAGCGATAATGGACTTATCGATGTTGAAAGGTACGATCTCGAACCGAATCGTAAGCTATTCCATGGTCTTGTGGAGGAAGTTTCTCCCGAGAAGATGAGACGACTGTCCAATCGGGAGAAAGTACCCTATGCTTTGGGGATACTTGGGATAGATGGAGTTTCTGACCGAATGCAACTCTCCCTTTTAGAAATAGAGAGCACCGTTTCGACATGGCCACAACTAGGTTCTGCTATCTTGCTTGGTGGCGGGGCTGCCACTGACACTACTCGACGCATATTACTCGGACAGTTCATAAACTCAGGAAGGTATTACATTGATTTAGAAAAGATAATCAGATCCGGCAGCATGCCTGAATCAGCACATTCCGGCAAAGAAGAACAAGATTTTCAATGGTTTATTAAGAAACAAGTACAAAGTCTGCCACCAGTTTCATCAACTGCTGTTACGATGCCGTCGATGCAGATGCTTCGCAACTTGGTTAGCGTTGCGACCCTTGCACCTTCTGGAGGAAACTCCCAACCATGGCTTTGGGTATCGACAAACCATGGGCTTCATCTCTTCCTTGATCCGCGCACCAAAGCAACATTTATAGATTTTTGGAATCTAGGGAGCACCCTAGCGCTTGGAGCGGCTGCGGAAAGTTTCATTCTTGCAGCCGGGCAATCGGGACTTGGAGTCAGCATAGAAGGGTTTGGCACATCGCTTTTTCCTGTTGCCCGATTCACCTTTCCCAGAATTGAACCTAATGTAAATAACTGCAGCCTCGCGGAAGGACTGAGGCATAGGAGTACCAATCGCAGCAATTTGCCATCCGATCCCTTACCTCAAGATCTCAGGGACAGAATTGACCGGATTCTAGCCCCTTTTTCAGGGGTTAACTGTAAGATCGTAACAAATCCACAAGTGATAACAGCCATTGGAAGAATAGCCGGTGAAGCTGACCGTTTAAGGATTCTTAACCAAGCCGCTCATCGCGAAATGATGGAAGAACTACGCTGGGATTCTGAAGAGGCAGAGCGCACTCGCGATGGGATCGAGGTCGCTCACCTGGGACTCGATGATATAGATCTTTGCGGACTTCAGGTCATTCGCAACCCGATGATAGCTGCAGAAATTAACAAACGGGGTTTGGGCAAAAATCTCATGGAAGGGGCACAGAGTGCCTTCAATAATTCAGGCGGTGTCGGTTTGTTATTCGTCCGAAAGCCCACTTGTCCAGACTTTTTCATAGCTGGACGAGCACTGATGCATGTCTGGTTATATCTTGAGAAGTGTGGTTTCGGAGTGCATCCTTGGACAGCATCTATTTACTTTATAATGCGTTTTGTGCAGGAAAGAGGCTTGGGCTTCAGCCCATCTGAACAACGTTTGTTGTCCATGCTTCGAGAAGAATTCTCCAGGTGCTTTGGTCTGGATGGGTCACAGGGGCTAGCAATTATGTTTCGTATCACAACTTCCCCCAAGCCTATCGGTCGATCAAAGCGGAAGCCAATGGAAGATATTCTAATTACCCACTGAAGGCAAGCTTAAGGCAATTACCAATCATATTCAAGTCACATTAATTGACCATAGTTAAGCAGCTTTTTGCATTACCTCAGGCCACCAATGATATCCCTGTTCTGTCACTTTGGGATAATCCAACGAATTTGCGTCATTTCAGCCTAGGAAAAATCAAGGTTTTACCCCAGTTTGACAGAAGAGGGATAAGCTAAAACCCATTTAAAATGGGTTTTAGCAATGGCTTTAGGCAAAAGGGTAGTGGATTAATTTGTTTTAGTTAATTTTAATAACTCCCGGTTCGCCCATTTTTTCGGGAGTTATAAGAAAGGCTACTCAGGAGTAAAAGATTGACCATCAAGTTGAGTATAAATAGTAGTTGAAAACCCAAGTAGAACAAGAAGACGCTGCTGTAAAGG
>NZ_JAAHHS010000311.1 GCF_010692395.1 Moorena sp. SIO3H5 | reverse complement strand
TGAGCAATTTGTAGAGTTTCACTCGCCATAGTAAAAGCCAAACGTCTATATCCGTCAAGCTTATTCGATCAAATGCTCAAACAGTACCTTCATATGCTGAAAATCGGTAAACCGTTTTGGGGAGTTGGATATAGGGAAAGGAATTTTTATTCTTTTGGTGTGGGCTGTTGCTCATGACATCTAGCTTAGAAACCATTGACTACGGTAGAAGAAAAACGGTGAAAATTTCCCCAGAACAACTATGGATTCAGGTATTAGAACGTCTCAAACTACAACTGAGTCAGCCCACCTTTGAAACTTGGCTCGAAACAACTACTGCTCAACAGCTTGACAATAACTGCTTGGTGATTCGCACTCCCAATCCCTTTTCCAGAAATTGGTTGCAGAAGTATTACGTTAAAAAAATTGCTGATGTCGTGGAAGATATTTTAGGTCAACCAGTGGAAATTCACTTCACAACAGCTACAGGAGACAATCACTCAATGACTGGTGAGGTTGACTTTTCCTGGTCATTTCCCGTAGCTACTAATCATTCCCAAAATACCTTTAAAAACCAGCCAAGACCGTCTAAGTTAAATCCTAAGCATGTTTTCTCTCGCTTTGTGGTTGGTCCTAATAATCGCATGGCTCATGCTGCATCTTTGGCGGTAGGGGAGTATCCAGGACGGGAGTTTAACCCTCTGTTTCTTTGTGGTGGTGTTGGTTTAGGCAAAACTCACTTAATGCAGGCAATTGGTCATTACCGCTTGGAGAATAACCCAGACTCTAAAATTTTTTATGTTTCTACTGAGCAGTTCACTAATGATTTAATTTCTGCTATTCGCGAGGATAGTCTCCAGAGCTTTCGAGAACATTATCGGACAGCTGAGGTACTTTTGGTAGACGATATTCAGTTTCTTGAAGGTAAGGAATATACTCAGGAAGAGTTTTTCCACACCTTCAATACTTTGCACGAAGCTGGTAAACAAATTGTTTTGGCATCAGACCGTCCTCCTAATCAGATTAATAGCTTGGAAGAACGCCTTTGTTCCAGATTTTCTATGGGGTTAATCGCTGATATTCAGCCACCGGATTTAGAAACCAGGATGGCTATCTTGCAAAAAAAGGCAGAGGACGAAAATATACGTCTATCCCACGATGTAGTTGAGTATATTGCTGCTAGCTACACCTCTAACATTAGAGAATTAGAGGGAGCTTTAATTAGAGCTGTGACTTATGTGTCGATTGCGGGGTTAGCAATGAATGTGGAAAATATTGCACCGATTTTGAACCCACCGACCAAGAAGATTAAGACTTCTCCTGAAGTGATTTTAAGTACTATATCCGATACGTTTAATCTTTCAGTAGAAGACTTAAAAAGTAGCTCTCGGAGGCGAGAAATTAGTTCGGCTAGGCAAATTGGAATGTATCTGATGAGGCAGCATACAGAATTGAGCCTACCCCGAATTGGGGAAGAATTTGGTGGCAAAGACCACACGACAGTTATGTACAGTTGCGATAAAATTGCTCAGCTGCGGGAAAAAGATGATGAGTTAGCTCAGAAACTTTCTCAGTTAAGCGATCGCATAAATCTGACAGCCAGGAGTCAAAACCAAAAATAAAACGTGTTTATAGCAATTATCAGCGACGTTTGAGGTACTTTTGTCTTGGCGTTTAGGGAGCAGGGAGTAGGGAGCAGGGAGTAGGGAATCGGGAATCGGGAATCGGGAATCGGGAATCGGAAGGAAAAATACTCTATACCTGATTAGGCTATAAAGCGATATTTTAATTAAAAGTTGATTAATTCAAGCTTGTTAATTAATTAACTTTTAATTAAACCTTGTCAATGAACGGCTTGAGCTTGATGCTATGATCGAGTTTACTGCCGGAATATCTGGCTTCTGAGTATAAATGCTCTGTGGAAAAATCAGCAAATTTTTCCACAACTTTTTCCACATATGGATTACTAGTCCAATTAGTATAGCGCTATTGTTTTTGAGTAAGCTATTAGCCTATGGGCTACGCGCTGCATCGCTACTTGAGGTTAGGACTTACACACAGCATCCATGGGTAGTAGGGTGGGCAAAACCTTGCCCACCCTACAGGTAGCTATTAGCTGAAGGCTGACCCCTGACCACTGACCACTGTTGGCGTAGCCTGCGCGTAGGGCATATACTTAGGTTTTTGAAGTGGTTTTGTAGAAACAGTACTAATCGAGTACTATAGTTCTTTGCTAAAGCAAGCCCCATTAGAAAACCAATCATGAAACTGGTTTGCAGTCAAAGTGACCTCAATACAAACCTTTCACTAGTGAGTCGGGTAGTCCCTTCTCGCCCTACTCATCCTGTGCTGGGTAATGTTTTGTTAGAAGCAGACCAAAAAAATCAGCGGGTGCTACTAACTGCTTTCGACCTTAGCCTGGGTATCCAGACTAGCTTTAAGGCTGACGTTGAGACAGGAGGGGAAATTACCCTGCCAGCAAAACTCCTCAATGATATTGTCTCTCGTCTACCTTCAGGGGAAATTACTCTAGAGGATGATGCTAAAGGTACAGACAGTGATAGCCTGATTGTGACCTTAACCTCAGCTACTGGACGTTATCAGGTTCGAGGAATGAGTTCTGAGGAATTCCCCGAACTGCCGGAAGTTAATGCATCCGTTGCCGTTCATCTTCCTGTAGAAGTCTTAAAAATTGGATTGCAGGGTTCTTTATTTGCCACTAGTTCTGATGAAACTAAGCAAGTGCTGACGGGGGTTCACCTTACTGTAAAGTCGGACAACTTGGAATTTGCTGCTACGGATGGTCACCGACTAGCAGTTGTGGAAACTAATCGGAGAATAGAGGAAAGTGCAACGACTAAAGCTACTCAAGAATTGGATGATCATGATTTCCCCCTAGAATTTACGTTACCAGCTAGAGCTTTACGGGAGTTGGAGCGGATAGTATCTAAGGCTGAAGCTCAGGATAATATTGCGATTCAGTTTGAGCCTGGTCAGATTGTTTGTCAAGGGGGAGAACAGCGTTTAACAAGCCGAACTTTGGAAGGACAGTACCCTTCCTATCATCAGCTGCTTCCCAAACACTTTGAGCGTCAGATCATTCTAGATCGCCGTCAATTACTGAGTGCAGTAGAACGGATTGCTGTGTTGGCTGATCAGAAAAATAATATTGTTAAGTTTAATATTGATAGTGTTAACCAGCGGCTTAACCTCTCAGTAGAGGCAAAAGATTTGGGTAGTGGTCAGGAGTCAATGGTAGTAGAAATATCGGGTGATAGTTTGGAAATTGCTTTTAATGTTAAGTACTTAATTGATGGCTTAAAAGCGCTTTCTAGCTCTGAGATTTCAATGCATATGAATGAAGCTAATAGTCCTGTAATTTTTAAGCCTCTAGGGGGATTGAAGATGACCTATTTGATTATGCCAGTGCAGATTAGGAAATAGCTAAGCATTCAGCGGTCAGTGGTCAGCGGTCAGCCCTCAGCCCTCAGCCTTTAGCTGATAACTGTTCGCGTAGCGTGCGCGTAGCGCTTAAGCTGATAGCTGATAGCTTACCTCCCGACTCCTTTCTAAATTATAGATTCAACTGCTAAACTAGTTATTTTCCAAGGCTCAATCTTAACTACTTTTTCATCAGATGATGGTTCTGATAAACTCACAGGTCTTTCCAATAAATCAACTAGATGAACTATTTTTAATCCCAAATCACTGACTAAGGATAAATTCGCTGACTCCCCATGAGATTCATAACACCTGAGAATCCATTGATCAGGGATATCTTCGGATTGTTTAAGTGCCATCAAAATTAGAGTCTTGGCTGACAAGTTTAATAGTTGTCCGGTTGATGGTAAAGAAGGTTGACTATTATTACTGAGATTATTATTGATAACAGCACTATTGCTGGAAGACCAAAGTAACCCTAGAAAGGGTAAGTTAAGTTGGTATGCTAGCTTAACTGTATTTGCAGAACGCCAACTGCCTTGATGAGGATACAGAGCATAGGTGAATTGGTGGATGCCTTGATCAGCTTCAGGATCGGGCCAAGTGGGAGAGCGAAGCAATGTTAGACGTAATTGGGAAGCCTGGGCATCATAGCCGTATTTGCAATCATTAAGCAAACTGACACCATAGGTTTGATCACTCAAGTCTGCCCAACGCAGAGCAGGTACTTCCCATTTAGCTTGCTCAGCAGGGGTTTGGGGTCGAGTAGAACGTTGAATTACCCCACAAGGCATCTCATAGGACACATAATCAGCATCAATGGCTAATGGAAAAGCAGCTTTGACTAATACATGGCGTTCTTGCCAGTCTACGGTAGTGGCAATTTTGAGGACTGGAGATTCCGCTGAGAGGATATAGTCCTGACAAAATTGCGATCGCATTAGCCGACGCACCACTCGCAAACGCTGACCCAATACTCCGGTTTCAATCCACTCGATCCCGATCAGCTCAGTGGTTGGCAAAGGATGGTCAGCATAATTTGGGTCTATATTCCATGCATCCCAATATTGACCACTATCCTCAAAAGCTTGTAGCTGATTTCCAGGACCACTAAGCACTTCCCGCTGATTAACCTGATCGAAGACACTACTCAACTCTCCAGTTTCTCGGTCTACCACTACTCGTAGGTATTGATTCTCTAAGACCAAATCTTCAATCGGGAATCGGGAATCGGGAATTGGGAATCGGTACCCACCCCTAGGGGGTGTCTTCCAACTCGCAGATCCCCCATTATCCCCCTTAAAAAAGGGGGACTTTGAGTATGGCTCCCCCCTTATTAAGGGCTGGGTCGCAGATCCCCCATTATCCCCCTTAAAAAAGGGGGACTTTGAGTATGGCTCCCCCCTTATTAAGGGGGGCTGGGGGGGATCATAATCTTGGGAATCGGCAATCGGCAATCGGGTACTGGGAGGTTGCTCTATGGTCAAGTGCTCAGTATTGCTACACAACCAAAACACGCGATATCCTACCGAAGGAATATTACTGGCTAGAAACAGCAATTCTATTTGAGAATAGGAGAGATTGTCATTGTTATTGTCATGGTTTTGGATGTGCTGGGCTTGATCGTGCCTAACTTGAGAGACTATCTTTTCCCCAAAACAGTCATACACTTCCCATTCAATTGACCCGACCGGTATAGAAACAGGTAAAGTAACAGCTAAAGAAATAGCAATTACTTCTGAACGCTGCCAATTGAGAGGATTAAAGACAATAATGGCTTGAGCATTGGGTTTTGGTGGTGGTGGCAGGCTGATCTTGGATGCGATCGCATTTAATGATTCTTCCAATATCTCCCCCGTCACCTCCTCGACTTCCTGCCAAGCCTGATTAGCGTCTACAAAGACTTCCGGAATCGATGTTCCTGGTAAGATGTCGTGGAACTGATTAAATAAGACCTTTTTCCAGGCTTCCTCCAGTTGAGTCTTAGGATAGGCTTGTCCTGTCGCAATGGTTTTAAGGGCTGCAAACAGTTCTGCTTGGTACAATAAACCCTCACAACGACGTAGATAGCGCTTTTGGTCAGCGTGAGTGGTATAGCAACCCCGATGGAATTCTAGATAGAGTTCATCATTCCAGACCGGAATCTCTTTAGTAGTTTGGCTTTTCAACCTGCTAACCTTGGCCAAAAGGCCACGCTTTCGGCAAAGCCGACGCTGCGCGAACGCGAACAACCTACTAACCTTTAAAAAATACTCACTGGCGGTGGTAAATTCCAGCTTTGGGAAGAATGGGGATTGTTGCCAACGTCTTGCTACTTGTAACATATCCCTGGTGGGACCACCGCCATGATCTCCTACACCAGGTAACCAAAAGGCATCTTTGAGTGAGGTTTGAATTTCCCAATCAATGGCGTAGCTTGCCATAGTAATGGGATTTGTATCCATAACACCAGCAACGTTAGGGGGAGACATCAGGCTGAAGATTTGGCTGCCATCGGGAGACTGCCACCAGAAAGCACCGTAGGGAAATTTGGTGGTATCGTTCCAGTGCAGCTTCTGGGTAACGAAGTAGTCAATTCCACCCTGTTTGAGCAATTGCGGTAGTTGCCAACAGAAGCCAAAACTATCGGTTACCCATGCCACTGTGCTTAACTGACCGAAGGTTTTCTGGACGTAACGTTGACCATAGAGGATTTGTCGGACAATTGATTCACCATCAATTAAATTTAATTCCGGTTCTACCCACATCCCCCCCACAATTTCCCAGCGACCAGCAGCCACTTGTTGTTTTATCCGTTTAAATAAGTCAGGGCGATGCTGTTCTATCCAAGCATAAAGGGCAGGGGTGGTATGGCAAAAGGTGAAATCTGGAAATTCTTCCTGTAGCTTTAATACTGATTCAAAGGTACGCACAGCTACGTCCCAGGTCTCGGTCACTGGCCATAACCAAGCCAGATCAAGGTGAGCATGACCTAGCATTTGGATAGAGTTTTGACTATTTTGAATTCTGAAGTTTGAATTTTCAATTGTACTGAGTTGTTCGCGCAATCGGGTAAGCGATCGCATAAATTCTGTCGGCTGTGACACCATTTCCCAATCAATCTCAGCCACAGCCTTAGCTAGAGTCGCTAATTGTTCTGGGTTAAAACTAGCGCTATACTTTTGTAAGATAGTCAATTCATCAGCTACAAAGCCTGGATCGATATCATCATTGGTGGCTTCGTAGAGGATTTGCGATCGCATTAATCCACCGATATCATGACCAGGACTAACCAACCTTAGGGCTACCGCAAACTCTTCCCCTGGCACTACTGCTGAATTGAGCAGTATCCGTGTGGAGGAATCAAACAAATCTCCCTCTTGTACCAGCTGACCATTGAGAAAAATCTCTGCCGATTCTGCCCACCAGGTCAATACCAAACGTAATCCTAAGCCCGCTAAAGGATAGCGCTGCAAATCCTGGGGCACTAGGAATCGTTGACTCAACCAGATCACTTGTCTTCCAGCAGACCAAGTAATGTAATCCTTGTGATTACGTTGGGCTATTGACCAATTCTCCCAGGTCTGTGGTTGAGTGGCCACAGGGTAAGGAATATCTCCGTTACAGTATCGCCAACCCTGCTGAACATTGGTTTGAGTTAAACCACGGAGTTTTGCGATCGCATCATTAATACCATCAATAATCTTAATCTGATCCATTTGGTTGACAGCGGTTTTCAATTCGTTGAGGTACTTTCGTTCTGGGAGGGAGCAGGGAGCAGGGAATAGGGAATAGGAAATAGGGAATAGAGAAACTTGTTCTGTGTACCTGATCAACTAGTCTTCATTGAAATTCTCTTGTTATTAGAGTAGGGGAGAGGATTTGACGTTTTTTTTGATAACGGAATAATATTCAATTTTAAATAAGCAACAGGTTATCATTAATTTGTTATTTGTGCTTTATTGACAGTTATCAGCTATCAGCTTATGTGCTACGCACACGCGAATAGTCAAAGGCAAACCGCTGACCACTGACCGCTGACTACTGACCACTGACCGCTGACCGCTGAATGCTTACAATCGAGCTTAAATGTCTATCAGCTAGCTAATCCCTCACCCAAACAATAACCATCATGTCTTCCCCTGCCAAAGGTCCCTATCGCAGTAGATTGTTTAACTTTATCAATCGACAATCTCAACGGTTTGCTGACCAAGTTCAACGTACAATACGCCATGTTAAGGTTGCAGGGGTATGGGGAGGACAAATTTTACTTTATCCGGTTTACCTACTGGTGCAAGCTAGTTTATCCGCTGGGCGTCAAATCTCCTCTTCGGTAAAAGCTGGATTGCCCCAATTAGGGACATTTAGCCACACGCAGCCCCAAGAAACACCGCCAGAAGCAGATACAGCAATTAAGCGAGTGCTACAAGAGTTGAACCTTAGCAAGTTTACCCTTGACGCTGGTCTAGACAACCTGAAACCGTCTAACGGGCAACCTGTAAGCCTCAATAACGGGCAACCTATCCTACTGGAACGGCAAAGGCTAACATCCCTAAATAACCAGGAACCCGTAAGCCTTTTTAACGGAAATGGTGTAAGCCGAGGAGAATGGGCAAACGGAAATCAAACCCCAGTTCAAGGCTGGACTAATGGGTATATACGGATTCAGGGAGTGGCTTGCTTATTGGACAACCGGGGTATAGTGCTGGTGACACTGGAAAATCAAATTCTGGATATATTAACACCCCAGCAGCAGCAAAAACTAATATCCAGAATCAGTTGGGAGCTGGCTGACTTACTGCGTAAATGGCGTTTAGCCCACTCCTTAGGCGGCAAAAAACCATCCCCTTCCCTTGCTACCTTAGATCACCCCCCTATTTTTCTACCCATCAGGCTATTCTGGCGATTAATGGCCTGGGTGCAAACTAGTCCTGTAGCGATCGCAATTAATCTTTTCGGGGAATCGAGGATCATTAGAGCTGTTTCCAAGGGTCAATCAGCCACCTCTAATCACCGACAATCTAAACCCAAACCATTCCAGCTATCACCTTCTAGCCAAATTCAAGACCTATTAACTGTCCTGGATAACAAATTGCTTGAACTGGAATCACACCAATTAGTAAAACGATCGGAAGTGGTGGTTAAAGTGAGTAAGCAAATCCCCCTAACCCTTCGCCAGAGTACTAATCAGCTGATTCAAGCCCTGCAAAAACCATTTATTAAGGGTGATAGCTCAGAGGAGGTAACGGTTGGATTTGAGACTAACCGATTTAAACTCTTAAGCTTAATCTATGCTGCGATTGACTATTTCTTTGGTAGAAAACCATCTAACTTTACTTTGAGTGGTTCCTCAGAGCACTACGAAATTCCTTCTGGTTATAGAGAGGGTTTACCAGGAGCAAATAGCAATGATTTATACCCAGAAGCCCATCAGCTATCAGCACATAATCTTTCTCCACTTTCCCCGTCATTAAAACCATCCACCTCAACACCATCTCGGTCTAAATCAGATCAACTTGATCCTTGGTTATCTGATAATGATTTATGGGGCAACCCAGATGGATATGACCACTACCAAAATTTATCTTCCTCAACCTCCAACTCCGGAAATCAGTCAGAATTGCCGGTTGCTAATCGTAAATATAGACATCAGTTACCAGAAGCATTCAACAGCAAGATTCCTGTGAAGCCAGAAAAGTCTATTTTGACCCTCTTTAAGCGATACGTGAACTTAATAAAAACTCCAGGTAAGCTGATTATATCCAGAAATAAATCCTCAAAAGTTAAACCAAAACCATCCATCAGCCAGAATAAAAATTCCAGGACTGATAAATTACCAGACCTGTCCCAACTTCAGGGTAATTTAGGAAAAACGACTCCCAAACAATCTAAACATCAACCACTAGCAA
>NZ_JAAHHS010000310.1 GCF_010692395.1 Moorena sp. SIO3H5 | reverse complement strand
GTTGATAAATTAAACCGTTTTAGCAAATTTTCCATCACCGTTGGCAACATTTGGCGCAGTTCCTGTGGATTTTGGCAGATCAGCTGCTGGTAGCTAGGCAGATCAAAAGGAAACTGTCCTGGTAAATCTGGTCGTTTCATGTTCACGAGCAAAATCTGTTCCGTCGGCTTAGCCGTCAAAGCATAGCCGATTTCCACACAAACATAGGGACTAGGAATCAGTAAGGGTTTGTTTTCCGTTGCTAGACCAGCCACCGGGGTGCCATCAGCAATGAACACTAGACTTTTGCGGATTTTGCGCATCTGGGTACTCCCCAGGCGCATTGGTTCACCAATTGGGCGTCGGGATTCTTCTAGAGTTAGGGGTAAACGCGATCGCTTATTAAAGGTATCTAGGGTATCTGACAGGGTGCTACGCAAAGCCTCACTAGAGGCACTGTATTCAGTCTGGTAACTCACAAAGATTATTGGCGACAGTTGTGCCATTACCTCTCGCTTCGTGAAGTAAATCTCGTGAGAAATCAAGTCAATATTGGAAATGGCATAGCCCCCACTACCTTCTATGTAAAACTCGACTGTTTCCCCTGCTAGGTAACGCATAAACCATTCAGAGTTTTTTACATCCTGGCTATCATCCAAAAAATCTGCTCTTAAGCCTGACTTAAGCAAACTATTTTTGCTCAAACGCAGGTCATGGTGGCGTTTCTCCAATTCTTTGATGGGTTCGTATTTCTGGAGATACCAGGCTTTTAGGGCAATAATGGCCATGATGTTTTCTAATAGGCACGGTTTCCCGACGCCCGCTGCTAAAATTCTCGTTTCGGAATTTTAGCAGTAACAGGTGATATCTTCACCACATTCATCGGCCAGATAAGACAGTGCTCGGAAGCGCAGGGCTACCACTTCATCATAGACAGGATTGAGTTTACACAATGGTGGAATCCGAAGTAGAGTGCGATTGAAAAGTTTAATCTGACGTTCAAAAGGACACTGGGCTGGAATTAGTCGGCAGAGACGGTGGGCTAATTTGGGGTTATCAACCTCAATTTGGTTCAGCCACTGCCGTAATGACTCCAGCAGATCAAAAGTCTTCCTGGTCTTGCCGAGTAAGGCAGGAATTGTAATCTTGGAGGAATCTGTTCCTGGGTTAATCCAAACCCGACTTGTAATGATTAGCTTACTTATTGTATAATCAGATACACTCATGTCTTTTACCTGTGATACTACTAGTAGGCGGTAATCCAGTCGCCTGTAATATAACTACACAAGATATCTTTCTCATACCGGATTGACAGAGGATCATTTTTATGTATATCTTGCCAGAGCAAGATAACACTCCCCCTCTGCCTGAGGAGAGCCGATCTTGGTGGTTATTACAGGCATACCGCCTTTTTTTTGTCGTTACCCTATCACTATTGGAATAGGGTGTTTTCGCCGCTGGATATCAGCAGCTGATCTTAAAATCGAATTAAATATATATAGTCAATCGACACAAACATGACTGGGTTAGGACAAATCCTATAGATAGCAGTTAGTGTAAACCAGGTAAGCTAATACCCATTTACGCTGCTCAATTGAAGCCATTGCTGCGCGATAGTTCTGAGGGACATAAACTGAGCTTTTGGTTTAGTACTCCAGGGTCAGCTCCTTCGCTAGCTCCTTCGCTACAGGGGCATCAGAGCTGATAGCTGGCAAGGGTAGCTTTGAGAGCAGCAAGCTTAAAGCATAGTTGACTGTTAAGGGTTAAGCATCAACTGCCAACAAGCTGTGACGAATTTGAATAGATCAGTTTAGTGTGTACTAGCTTATCTGTGAAACTAGCTTATCTGTGTAATTAACTGCATCTACTGATATGCTGCCAAGATCCGTAATGACCAAGCTTGGTCACTCTTACGGAACTTTGGCAATTTGGCAATAGGGATTGAGTAATCACACTGATTAGAATAACTCATCATTGCTATTAGAATAACTCATCAGTAGCTCTAATGTCGTAAAAAAAAAGACTGACTTCAACATTTAGTTGTTTCCTGAGTGTTGAAGTCAGTCTTTTTGGGAATTAAGGACGAAAATAAGGGAAAAAGGACGCCAAGGGCGAACATTCACCCTTCTTCTTATGAAGCCACTTTGGCAGTAGAGCGCCGACGTCGTGTACCTGTGACCTTAACTGGTGGTTCCTCTGGGGTTTGCAGCAAGAACACCACCAGCGGACGACTCCTGAGTTCCCGGCGAGCTAAACGCTGGAGGTCAGCTTGAATTTGCTTTTGCAAGCCTTCCCAATCAATTTCAGTAGCTTTCCCTGTCAAGGATTTATCAAAATCTGACCAGCGATCGCTTAATGTCCGTTCAATTCTTTTGATCACCAACTGTTGCAGGAGGGATGTTTCTAACGGTGAGACCACACCCCGAAGATGAATTTCTGGCTTGGCAAGGAGTTTGCCATCCCAACTGAGTGCGGCAGCTACAGTCACTACTCCATCTCCAGCCAACTGCTGACGTTCTTTCAAAACATTGTCATGAACAATACCAGTGCGGTCTACCAGTTCAATACCTGAGGGGACGTTACCTGTAATACTAATGCTGTCCTCAGATAACTCCACCACATCCCCATTATCGGTAATCACAGTATTTTCCACAGGGATACCCATAGTATGAGCCATCTTGGCATGTTGAACTAGCATTCGATGTTCACCATGCACCGGCATAAAGAATTTTGGTCGTGTTAGAGCCAACATCAGTTTATGGTCTTCCTGAGCGCCGTGACCAGAAACATGAATGCCATGCTTACGACCATATACAACATTGGCTCCCAGCTTCATTAACCGATCAATGGTATTCACCACCGCAATTGTATTACCAGGAATGGGGTTGGCAGAGAAGACCACTGTGTCCCCTGCTTGGATTTGAATTTCCCGGTGTTCCCCTTTAGAAATGCGAGTCATTGCGGCTAGCGGTTCACCTTGAGAACCCGTTGTCAGAATCAGAATTTTTTCTGGTGCTATATTTTTAACGGCTTTTAACGGCTCAAACAAGTTATCTGGGCATTTAATGTAACCCAGGCTACGAGCGTGGGCAATCACATTCAGCATGGAACGACCCACAATTGCCACCTTCCGGTTTTGTTTTTGGGCGATATCCAGGACTATACTTATCCGGTGAACTGAGGAGGCAAAGGTAGTCACTAGGACTCGTCCTGGTGCTTGGGCAATGGCTCGTTCTAGATTCGGATAAACCGAACGTTCAGATGGAGTATGTCCAGGAACTTCGGCGTTAGTCGAGTCACTCATCAAGCACAATACCCCTTTTTCCCCATGTTCCGCTAGTCTTTGGAAATCGAAGAATTCTCCATCCACAGGGGTATGGTCAACTTTGAAATCACCTGTATGGATAATCACACCTACTGGCGTACGAATGGCAATGGTAAAGCTATCAGCAATCGAGTGAGTGTTGCGAATAAATTCTACAAGGAATGAAGAACCGATACGTACCGTTTCACGGGGCATTACACGTTTCAATTCTGTGTGGTCAGCTACACCAGCTTCTTCTAGCTTGCCTTGAAGTAATGCCATGGCTAAGCGGGGTCCATAAATCACGGGAATATCAAATTGCTTTAAATGATAGGGAATGCCACCAATATGGTCTTCATGACCGTGAGTGACAATCATGCCCTTGATTTTGTGCTGATTTTCCCGTAAATAGGTCATATCGGGGAGGACGATATTAATTCCATGCATCTCATCATTAGGGAAGCCAATCCCAGCATCTAAGAGCAGGATTTCGTCATTGAATTCAAAAACACAAGTGTTCTTCCCAATTTCATGGAGTCCCCCCAGAGGAATAATTTTTAAAGCTGGTTTAGATGTTTGCTTAGTCATTTGACTCCTCGTTTTTTTTGTTAGTAAAAATTTGAAAAAAAGTGATAAAAATTACCTTTTCAATATAGATATTCATCACACATATAAAGCAATGATGTAGAGCTTTTTATGATAAAATCATTATTAGCAAATAAACGTGAAAATAATAGGAAAGAAAATAATAGAAAAAAATTAGGGAGAAAGAAAGCAAAACTTAAATTAACTATTCATAGCTCACTAATCTCCCTCGCAATCCATAACATAGTCTTCGCTAAGAGGTC
This sequence comes from Moorena sp. SIO3H5, assembly GCF_010692395.1. GTDB lineage: Bacteria > Cyanobacteriota > Cyanobacteriia > Cyanobacteriales > Coleofasciculaceae > Moorena. The sequence continues at coordinate 5,232 of NZ_JAAHHS010000310.1, read as the reverse complement.
ATTCATCTTTCCTCCCTTACAAAGCGAAGATAGATCTGATCAAAGGTAATTGGTACAAAAAAATGAGTACAGATTTAAATTAAATCCAGCTCAATTAGAACCTCCTTTAAACGGGATTTTAATTCAGAAGGTAGCTCGCAAAGGGGTGAGCGAAAACTACCCACCTGCCAACCTTGAAGTTCTAGTGCTGTTTTGATGGGGATAGGATTGGTAGTACAAAAGAGTACTTTAAATAAGGGAAAAAGTTTGAGGTGAATAAGAGTCGCCTCGGTAGTTTTCCCCTTCTCAAAAGCTTTAATCATCTGTTGAATTTGGGAACCAACCATATGACTGGCTACACTAACTACACCTGATCCTCCTAGTGCCAGGGTGGCTAGGGTAAAGGAGTCATCGCCAGAATAGATAGCAAAATCTGGTGGGGTTAAACGCCTAATTTGACTAGTCTGTTCGAAGTCGCTACTAGCCTCTTTAACAGCTACGATATTAGGAATTTGGGCTAAACGAGCAATCGTCTCCGGTTGGAGATTTTGTCCTGTGCGACCCGGTACATTGTAGAGCATCAGGGGAAAGTCAGGACTGGATTTGGCGATTGCTTGGAAATGCTGGTATAGTCCTGACTGTGGCGGTTTATTGTAATACGGTACAACTTGTAATGATCCATCTAACCCTAGTTTAGCAGCTTTTTCAGTAGCAGCGATCGCTTCTTCTGTAGAATTTGAACCCGTTCCAGCAATTACCTTGGCTTTACCTGCAACTGCTTTTTGGACTACTTGGAATAGTTGGTACTCTTCATCCCAGGTAAGGGTAGGAGACTCACCAGTGGTGCCACATACCACCAAAGTATCTGTCCCATTATCAACCAAATGAGTTGCTAAATCCTCTGCCACAGCATAATTGACGCTGCTATCTTCCCTAAACGGCGTAATCATCGCCGTTAGCACACGTCCAAAATTGACCACCCTTTTCTCACTCCTCATTAATTATTGGTCATTGGTCATTAGCCATTATTCATTAGTCATTGCTCTTTGGTAAAGCTTGCTGTTCCAGAATACTTTTTGCGCTTCTAAAAAGGACTAAGGACTTGGGACTAAGGACTTTAGCAAATTTTTGGCTACCAATAACTCAGCAATTTGCACTGCATTCAAGGCAGCACCCTTACGAATCTGGTCTCCACTCAACCAAATTTCTAGACCACAAGGGTGAGAAAGGTCTTGTCGAATCCTACCCACTAGTACTTCGTCATTACCCGACGCATCAATAGGCATAGGGAAGTAGTTCGCCTGCCAATCTTCTACTAGTTTTACTCCAGGGGCAGTGGCTAATATTTCTCTTGCCTTAGCTACTGGCATGGGTTGGTCGAACTCTAGGTTAACTGCTTCTGAGTGAGCACGGAGTACGGGAACCCGTACACAGGTAGCACTAATTTTTAACTGTGGAGCATTAAATATTTTGCGGGTTTCATTGACCATCTTCATTTCTTCCTGACAGTACCCCTGCTCATTTAAGGGGGAGTTGTGGGGGAACAAGTTAAATGCCAGGGGATAAGGAAAGCTTTCTGTTGGTGGCGTTTTTCCTTTCAAAATTGCCTGAGTCTGTAATTTTAATTCTTCCATCGCTTTCATTCCAGCACCACTAGCGGATTGATAAGTAGCTACCACTATGCGTTTTACTGGCTGTACCTGATGTAATGGCCATACTGCCATACCCATTAAAATCGTAGTGCAATTGGGATTGGCAATAATTCCTTGATGATTTGCTGCTGCCTCTGGATTGATTTCCGGAATCACTAGAGGTACTTGTGGATCCATCCGAAAGGCACTGGAGTTATCAATGACCACTGCACCACTTTCTACAGCAATAGCCGCCCAAGCTTTCGACGTTGCCCCCCCAGCTGATGCTAAGACCAAATCTACCTGATCAAAAGAGTGCTCTCCCACCGCTTCCACTCGTAACTTTTCTCCCTGAAAGGGGATGACACGACCAGCAGAGCGGGGTGAGGCTAACAGCTTAAGGTCAGCCAGTGGGAAGTTTCGGCTTTGCAAGAGTAACCGTAGTTCTTCACCTACAGCACCCGTTGCGCCTAAGATGGCAACGCGAACTTGACTAGACAAATGACTTTCCTCCACTCATTCAATTCAACATAGTAAATGTGCGTGATAATTTCATCAGTGCATTCTTTAAGAGTATCTAAATTTTTTTTCCCTTACTAGGTATTTAACCTCTGATAACGGTTCGCTATAGCAGGTTAAGGGCAATTGAGCCAAAATGTGATATTAAGGATTACGACCATATTAAGCCTTTATTTTCAGGACTATTGCACTTATTTATCAATATTGTTGATAATAATGCCAACTTAATTGATTTTTGTCCTTACCCTGTTCGCTATAGCCCATTGGCGTCTTAACAAAATGCCTGGAATGCCCAAATCTCAATAAACTTATCAATTAGCGCTAGTGTAACTGCTCACACTGCCCTATTAAGCCTCCACCAGATTGATCGACTGGCGTGTTATGTACAATTGAAAAGCTCTGATCGACTAAGAGCTTACTTAAAGGCTGTAGTAACCACCTATAGATAGTTTTTTCTACTGCCGGAAAGGAACTGGTAGATGTGCTTCACGCTTAACTGGTTGTTAGGATCAGCATACCATAATTGCTTTGGATTCTCCCGTCTAGTCCCATCCAATGTAGAAGTTGTCCATCTGCAAGCGATACTCGATAACCATTAATTTTTACCTCTACTCCTTTGGATATCGGCGTTTTGACTCAAACCCCTTGAGAAATTTCTCACAGCGACGCTGGTTGCCAAACCCCTTAATGGGAACCACCGTCGGCTAGGGCAACTACTTAATGTGGATAAATACCTTGGCTGAAACAATGTAAATCTTTTTGGTGAATTTTGTTGGTCGAAGCAGGCAACACCTAAAGTAATATAGGAGTCCCCAGGTCGAATCTTTGATTCAGCCAGGTTGACTATCAACTGTCCCAACTCATTAAACAATTAACTCTTCACACCCAAGCGTCAATGAAAGTAACTCAGGAAAAACTTCCCGCTAGCCAGGTTGGTCTGGAAATTGAAATTCCGGCTGAAACGACCAAAAAAGCCTATGAAAAGGTTTTACAAAACCTTTCCCGCACAGTCAAAATTCCTGGGTTTCGCCAAGGGAAGGTACCCCGTCAGGTTTTGCTACAACGTCTTGGTGCCCAACACGTAAAAGCTGCTGCCATCGAAGAGTTGCTCGACAGTAGTCTAAAGCAGGCAATTGAGCAAGCCCAAATTGAGGCACTAGGAAACTATAATTTAACCTCTACCTTAGAAGATTTGCTCAGCCAGTTCAAACCCGGAGAACCCCTAACTTTCACAGCATCGGTGGATGTGCCACCAGTGGTAAATTTAGGGGAATACAATGGCTTAAGTGTGAAAGCTGAGGAAACTAAGGTTGAACCGGATGCCGTGGATAATTTTCTCGAACAACGGCGTGTTGAGCAGGCTACCCTAGTACCAGTGGAATCACGTCCAGCCCAGATGGGAGATGTGGTCGTGGTCGATTATGTCGGTCGATTTACTGGTGATAGCGAAGAGGATGAAGGCTCAGTAATACCTAACGGTGAGGCTAAGGATTTTGAAATTGAACTTGGGGAAGGCAAGTTCCTAGAGGACATTCTTCAAGGGATCGTTGGTATGAATCCTGATCAGAATAAAGAAGTACCAGTGACGTTTCCTGAAGATTACCCCCTAGAAGAGTTAGCTGGCAAGTCGTCGGTATTTAGCATCACCCTAAAAGAAATCAAGGAAAAAGAGCTGCCAGAGTTAGATGATGACTTCGCTCAAGAAGTTAGTGATAAAGAAACCTTGGCAGAGTTACGGGAATATTTACAGCAGGAGTTTCAGGAAAGCGCTGATCAAGAAACGCAAGCCAGCAAGGAGGAGGCTTTAATCAACGCTCTGTTGGAAAAGGTTGAAGTTGACTTGCCTGAAACCCTAATTGACCAGGAACTCCAAACAATTTTGACCCAAACAGCAATCCAGATGCAACAGTTGGGCATGGATGTCAAAAGGCTGTTTACTGAAGAGAATCTACCACAGCTGCGAGAGCGATCACGTCCTGATGCCATCCAAAGCCTCCGACAATCCCTAGCCCTTAAGGAAATAACTACACGTGAATCCCTAACCGTTGAAGAGTCGGAAATAGAAGCGAAAAGTAAAGAATTGATGAAGGAGTTGGCTGGTCAAGAGGTAGATCCGGATCGGCTCAGGGAATTCGTCGAGTCCGATTTGCTCAAACTCAAAGCCATTAAATGGTTAGAAGATCACGGTACTATCGAGCTGGTTCCCAAAGGAACCATAACCGAAGAAGAAGAAACTGAAGCAGAAGACACGGGCGTTACAGTAACCGAACTAGAAACCACCGATGCGGCTTCCCAAACCATTGAAGTACCAGCTGAACCAGTTTCTGAGTAAATCCTAGAGTTGGCCTTGTTGCTGATTTGCCCAACGGACGCGGTAGGGAGTGGCTAAGCTGCTGAGGATTTAACTTTTATAATTCTGAGGCTGAAACCCAAGACTCAGCTTAGATCGGTTTTCAACACTAGATGCTCAACAGCTTAGGCTTATAGATAATCCTCAACTCTCTAACCGTCAACTCTTCTTGCACCAACAAGCAAACAGTTAAGGCATAATAGTTTCTATAGAGACTTTGACTTTATGCCTATTCGTTACCTTGTTAGATAGCACCTTTATTAGTAAATCGAGAGGTCTTGGCGAATTGTATCCTATGCTGCAATCTATGCTGGAATCTGTTTCCCCTCATTCCTCAATCACCAGCTTAAGTTCTCTAGACCAATACCAAATCACCTCCAGTAGTGTTGTACCAATGGTGGTAGAGCAGTCTGGAATGGGAGAACGAGCATTTGACATTTATTCACGGCTGCTGCGAGAACGCATTGTTTTTTTGGGAACCCAGGTCGATGACGTGGTAGCTGACTCAATTGTTGCCCAGCTGTTATACCTAGAAGCCGAAGACGAGGAAAAGGATATCCAATTGTATATCAACTCCCCAGGTGGCTCGGTAACTGCAGGGATGGCAATGTATGATACTATGCAGCAAGTGCGCCCAGATGTGGTTACCATATGCTATGGCTTAGCTGCTAGTATGGGCGCATTTCTCCTAGCAGGGGGAGCTGCTGGTAAGCGGATGGCATTGCCCAATTCTCGGATTATGATTCACCAGCA
>NZ_JAAHHS010000031.1:20124-43862 GCF_010692395.1 Moorena sp. SIO3H5 | reverse complement strand
GTGACTGGAGTTCACACCCGTGTGCTCTTCCCAAGTTCTTGGGCTTGATTCAACTGTTGTGAGTCACTTAACAAACTCCACAAGTGAACCACACCTTGCAGAGTAACCCCTTTCTCAACTATCTTCTGCAACAATTGTTGGAAAGATTCCTTTTGGGTAGGACAAACTTGGTAGTGATACTCGCTCAGACACCGGAAATCATTTCCTGGGGAGACTATTACACACTGTTGCTCAAGTTTAGCCAAGGAGCTTGTCAGTTGTTTTGCCCAAACTCCCTCAGGTACAAACAACAACCACATAACCGATGTAGCCAAGGGTACTGTTTCCCTAATCTCTGAGGGTTGCCACTGTAGCTGATAAAGCCAATTACTCACATCTGGCTGTAAACTCTTTAGAAATAGCTGACTTGGGGCTCGCTTGACCGTGAAACCGTCCATGCGACCGAACGCCTGACCTGTTTCATCCAGCAAGTGGATGTCATAGGAACGTGTTTGCAATTGCTCGTTGATGCGAGATGGTTCCTCTACATAAGCATAAAAGCGACGCGGTGTTGGATGCAAAAGCGTCATATCCTTTACCCGCCAAGGAGCCCAAAACACACCTGAGTCAGAACTGAACTCGAAGAGATCTGGTGTTAGGCGTGTGCAAGCATCAATCAGCACCGGATGGATCGGTTCTCCAGCCAACTGGAATGCTAGTGCCTTCGGGACTTCAATTTCTAGCAGGCTAGTCTCTTCACTGATCCACGCCTGTCGAACAGCCTGCAACATTGGACCGTAAACCAGCGATATACTGGCATAGATTTCCGTGAGGGTCTCGGTGTCCAGTGGTCGCAACTGCTCACATAGGGCAGGGATATCTACACTCAAAGTAAGGGGTGGTGGCGGATTCTCTGAAACGGTCATACTCGCATGCTGTCGCCATTCGTCCTGCTTGGCAGCATCCCGACTGAAGACTTCTACAGATTTTTGGTTCACATCATTGGCTGGATGAACCATTAACTGCGTTTCCCTTATGGTGTTGGACTCGGCAAGGAAGAGTGGTTGCTGGAAGTTAATATCCTCAACTGCTGCTGGCACTCCAACTGCGGCTAGGGTCATAGCTATATAGCTCACACCCGGAATCACTGGGGTGTCATAGACACGGTGATCACCAATCCACGGATGATTGTTCAAGTTGATGTCCTGGTGGTAGATTGTCTGCCCCGTAGATGCTAACTCCAACTTGTTCCCCAACAATGGATGTAGCTGTTGACTTGATAGAACAACAGGCTTGGGAGTTTCCACCCAGTAGCGTTCTCGCTGGAAGGGATAAGTGGGTAACGTGACTTTCTGACGAGCATAATCTCGGTCAAATCCTAACCAATCTACTTTGACTCCCTTTACATATAACTGTCCTAAGCTCAAGAGCATTTGTTGCCATGCATCTACTCCCGGACGCAATGATGGCAACCACACACCGACCCCTTCTGGTAGACATTGCCTTCCCATGCCTAATAGTACTGGTTTCGGTCCGACTTCTAGGAATACTTCAGAGCCAAGTTTGTCTAAAGCTTCCATACTTTGGGCAAACCTTACCGGTTGACGTACATGATTTACCCAATATTGGGCGGTAGTAATGCTACTATCTGCTGTTGTTCCTGTAACGTTAGATATGATTGGAATTTTGGGTTGATTGTAGGCAATTTGATGGGCTAGAGCTTCCCACTCGACCAACATCGGTTCCATTAATGGTGAATGGAAAGCATGGGATACTTGTAGTTGCTTGGTTTTGATTGTCTCCGATTCTAGGTTAGTAGCGATCGCTCTTACTGCTTCTGACTCTCCAGAAATTACTATACTTTGGGGCCCATTGATTGCTGCAATAGCCACTTGCTCACCAAGAGCCATTTCTTTCAATGTTTCTCGAACTTTAGACTCTGAAGCCATGACTGAAAACATTTCACCACCAGAGGGCAACTGTTGCATCAACCTTCCCCTGGCTGCAATTAGTTTCAAGCCATCTTCTAAACTCCAAACTCCTGCTACAGTTGCTGCTACATATTCTCCGACACTGTGACCCATGACTACATCTGGTTTAATGCCCCAGGATTGCCAGAGTTGGAATAAGGCGTATTCTAGGGCAAACAAAGCAGGTTGGGTATAAGCAGTCTGTTCCAGGACAGACTCCTCTGCTTCCAATGAATAGAGAACTTCCAGTAAATGCCTGTCCAGGTAGGGTTGCAAAATTTCCGCACATTGTTCTAGAGCTTTTCTGAAAGTCGGCTGAGTCTCATAAAGCTGTCTACCCATACCCACATACTGAGAACCCTGACCCGTGAATAACATTGCCACTTTGGGGGACTCACCGCCACTGACGACCCCACTCACGAGCCCGGTAACCTCTTCCTCTGTGCCGAAAGCCTTCAGTCTCTCTTGCAGTTCAGCTTTTGTGGCCGCTACCAAACTCAAGCGATGAAGGTATGACAACCTTCCAGTGTTAGCAGTGAAGCATATATCTACCAGCTCTTGCTCTGGAGCTCTCTCCAGATGCTGACTATAACTTTGGACTAGTTGCAGCAATGCCTCTTGGTTTTTGGCAGATAACGCCAATATATTCCATGGTCTTTCCCTCTCTACCTGAGGACTTTTTTGTGAAGATGGTGCTTCCTCTATTACCACATGGGCGTTCGTCCCAGTGAATCCAAAGGAACTTACCCCTGCCAACCGATGACCTGATACTTCCCATGGTGTCAGTTGCTTTGGTACTTGTAGCCAAGGCTGCCAGTCAATCTTGGGATTAGGTTGGTGCAAGTTTAGGTGGGCTGGCAGGAGTCGATGCTGTAACGATAACACCACCTTAATTAGTCCAGATACTCCCGCAGCTGCTTCTAAATGACCAATGTTCGTCTTTACTGAAGCCATCCACAAAGGAGATTCTGGAGAGCGATCCTCTCCCAACACGGCCACCACTGCATTTACCTCTATGGGGTCTCCCAAGGAAGTCCCGGTTCCATGAGCCTCCAAATAACTAATCTCAGAAGGCTTAACCTTTGCTTGAGCTAGAGCTTGCTTGATTAATCTTTGTTGCGACTGTCCATTGGGCACTGTTAACCCACTGCTTGGTCCATCCTGATTGACTGCACTACCCCGAATCACTGCTAAAATCTGGTCTCCATCAGCCTGTGCATCACTCAGACGTTTGAGCAGCACCATACCACAGCCCTCACCCCGTCCAAAACCATCTGCTGAAATATCAAAAGTCTTACACTGACCATCGGCGCAAATCATTCTAGCTTTGGAGGCATCAATATAGGAGTTTGGGGTTAAATGTAATTTCACTCCTCCCGCCAGAGCCATCTGGCATTCTCCGAGTCGTAAACTATTACAGGCTTGATGAATGGCTACCAGAGATGAGGAGCAAGCGGTGTCAATTGTGACTGTAGGTCCGGTAAAACCAAAGGTGTAAGCTAAACGACCAGCTGCATTGGATAAAGCATTACCTGTTCCTGCATAGGTGACTAATGGACTCTCTGGCTCCTGTTGCAAATGCTGCTGGAGCAATTGTTCGTAGTCACGACCATCATTGCCGATAAAGACCCCAACAGCAGCTTCCTCCAAGCGCTCTAACACTTGCCCACCTTGCTCTAATGCCTCCCAACTCACCTCCAGCAGTAGGCGGTGTTGGGGATCCATTGCCGTTGCTTCACGAGGGGAAATGCCGAAAAATTCTGGATCGAATTGGTCAACATTGTCCACAAAGTGGCCGTGACATGTGAGCATCTTACCCGGAGCATCTGGGTCAGGGTCGTAATAGGCTTCAATATTCCATCTCTGTCTTGGGATTTGCGATCGCGCACTGCTCCCCCCTTGCAACAACTGCCAGAATTTCTCTGGACTAGAGGCTCCACCAGGAAACCGACAACTCATGCCAATGATGGCAATTGGTTCGTGCAAAGTATTATTCAGCTTAGTCTCTAATTTTTTCAGAGCTAATGCAGCTCGCTGCAAAGGAGACAGTTGCTTAATCTGCTCTTTTTCACTCAATATTTGCTCTTTTTTAGTAAATTTATTCAACATAACTTTGTTTAATTGATTATCGATTCCAATATTTTATCAATTGAGCTTTCAAGCTCTTGATTGGATGATTGCTTAATCTCGTCTAGAAGTTTAGCTTCCAGTGAATCGTCTTCTTGTTGATCTTGATCAATCTCAGTCCGAAAAAGACCAACTTTGACAAGGTGCTGGTTGATTAGATATTTCTCCAACTTTTCAATATTGGGAAAATCAAAGGTCAAAGTTGAAGATAAATTTACTCCCAAAAGCTTGCTCAGTCGATCCCTTAAGTCTACAGCGGTCAGCGAGTCCATGCCCATCTCAAAAAATCCTACTTCTGAACCTGGTTTGTTTGTGATGGGTAAACCTAAAACTCGAGCGACTTCCTCTTGTAGTGCTTGTCGCAGCAGTTCCCTTCTCTGAGTTTCGGTTACAGCTTCCAACTGTTGTAGCAAACTAGGAGCTAGATTGGTCTTATCTTCAATATCTTCAGGAATAACAGTTATGAGATCTAAGAGTGGACGCGGACGTTTAACGGCATACATGGTTTTGAAGCGATACCAGTCATTGCGACTAACCGTCACCTGAACTTGGTTAGTAGATATTAGGTGCTCCAATGCAGAAATAGCTAACTCCGGTGAGAGTGCTTCTACTCCAATTTGAGCTAGCCATCTCTGAGCCTCATTTGTGGTCATGCCACCCCCTGCCCAGGCTCCCCAATTGATTGCTAATCCTGGTAAGCCTAAAGAATGACGATAGTGCACCAACCCATCTAGGAACTGATTAGCTGCGGCATAATGGGTCTGACCTCGGGAGCCCCAAACTGAGGCAATGGACGAGAAACAGACAAAGAAATCCAGATTCTCATTCCGAGATAGTTGATGTAGATTCCATCCACCCTGTACTTTAGGACGCAGTACTGCCTCCCATTTTTCCAGTGTTAACTCTTCGAGAGTATCTAATCTTCCTACTCCTGCCGCATGAATAATCCCTTTGAGAGGTTTCTCCTCAGCTTGAAGCTGCTTCCACACTCGCTCCATATCGGTTAGATCCGCCACATCTACTGCCAGGACTTTGACATAAGTCCCAGTCTGTTGCAGTGCTTCCACAGCGGGTTGAGTTTCCTTTGTCAGACCACTACGACTAAGTAGGATCAGATGGCGGACACCCTGTTTAACCAGCCAATCAGCTACTTTCAATCCCAAGTATCCCAATCCACCCGTGATCAGATAGCTTCCTGTCGGCTCTACTTTGAATATTTTCGAGGTAGGAACTGAACTGGGCACTAATCTGGGTACATAACGTTCACCCCCACGGTAGACTACCTGGTCTTCCGCATCACGGTTGAGCAGCTCCCTTAAAAGGAATTCCAGGTGATTTTCAGCAGTTTTACCTGGTTCTAGGTCGATTAATCCTCCCCACAACTCAGGGTGTTCGAGTGACACGACCTTTCCCATACCCCATAGAGGAGTCTGATTTACAGAGATAGGATGCTCTCCCTTAGCTACTGCTCCTGCTGTAACTACCCAAACTTTTACAGGAGGATTTGAAGAGTAGTCTTGCAGTAAGGTTTGTAGTAGTCCCAGCAAGCTTTGAGAAGAAGTCGTATTTATCTGAGAAGGGACTTCCTCACTGCTCAAATACACAATCCCTACCAAGGGCAGCTCAGTTTCTTGTTGAACCTGGTGCAAAAGTTGTGAATAGTTTTGAGGGAATTGCTTGACAACATAGCAACTCTGCTGTTTTTGCTCAAGCTGCTCTGCTAACTTCTGTGCTACAGTTGCCTTACCTCCGATAATCAGCCATTGACCATTCTGGGAGGGGGTTTCTGGAGCTAGAGTTGAAGGCTTGAGCTGCCACTCTATATGGTACAAACAATCCTTGAGAGCTGCTTGTGCCAGTGATTGTTGATGGTGGTGAATCAGTTGCTGCACGACTTCAACTGCTGTCAAGGAGCCGTTTCCTGTTAACATTGCTGTCAACTGCTTATAGTCTCCTCGATCTAATAGCTCAGTTACAGGAGATGAGGTTGAAACAGATAAATTTTGCTTGGCTTTGTCTTCACCTCTGCCTTGACTCCGTTCAATCCAATAACGTTGTCTTTGGAATGGATAGGTTGGCAATACTACTTTCTGAAAGCCATAATCTTGATCGACTCCCAACCAATCCACTTCAGCTCCCTGTAGATACAATTGTCCTAAACTGAAAAGCATCTGTTGCCAGTCTTCCATCCCTGGTCGCAGAGATGGCAACCAGACACCTACCTCTTCTGGTAAACACTGCCTTCCCATACCTAACAAAATTGGTTTTGGTCCAATTTCTAAGAAAACTTCATAGCCTTCTTGGTACAAGGTTTCCATACTTTGGACAAACCGCACTGGTTGGCAGATATGATTCACCCAGTAGTCCGGTGTACTAATGTCACAGGTAGCTTGTTCTCCTGTGACATTAGATATGAGTGGAATTTGAGGTTGGTGGTAGTTCACTTGTTGAGCTACTGCTTCAAACTCTGCCAAGATTGGTCTCATTAAAGGTGAATGGAAGGCGTGAGATACCTGTAGTAGTTTGATTTTCACTCCCTCCAATTCCAGGCTGCTACTAATTGCTTTAACCGCAGCACTCGCTCCAGAAATCACAACACTTTCTGGTCCGTTGATGGCTGCAATACCTACATTAGACTGAGCTAACCCCAATTTCTCTGTGTAGTCTGCGATCGCTGCTTGCACCTTCGACTCTGATGCCATGACCGATACCATCTCACCGACAGATGGCAATTGTTGCATCAACTGCCCTCGCTTGGCAATTAATCTCAAACCATCTTCTAAACTGAAAACCCCTGCTACCGTTGCTGCGACATATTCACCTACACTGTGACCCATGACCACATTTGGTTCAATGCCCCAGGATTGCCAGAGCTTGAAGAGGGCATATTCGATAGCAAATAGGGCGGGTTGAGTATAAGCTGTTTGGTCTAGTAGCGATGAACCAGACTCATCCGTTGTTTGATGATAGAGAACTGCTAAAAGAGATTGGTCTAGTAGCGAACTCAGAATTTCGTCACATTCCTCCAAAGCTTGACGAAAAGTTGGCTGAGTTTCGTATAGTTGCCGTCCCATATTCAGATATTGGGAACCTTGACCAGTGAACAGGAAAGCTACTTGAGGAACATTACTGCTGGTACAAAATTCTTTTTGAAACACCCCAACTACTTCTTCCCCAGCACTTCGGTTACTGAGTTTTGTTGCTAATTGTTGTCGATCAGCGGCAATAATAGCAAGGCGATGGTTGAAGTGGACTCGTCCACTATTGGCTGTATAACAAATATCTGCTAGTTCTATTTTTCGGTTAGTTTCTAGATAATTTTGATAACGACTAACCAATTCTTCGAGTGCTTCTTTAGTTTGAGCTGAAAGGGTTAATAAATGTAAGGGACGCTGATATATATCTTGGTTTTTAAATTGTTTTGGGGCTTCTTCGAGAATGACATGGGCGTTAGTTCCTCCCACTGCAAAAGAACTAACTCCAGCTCGGCGAGGCGTGCCATTGCTTTGCCATTCTGACAATTGGGTATTGACGAAAAAGGGACTATTTACAAAATCAATTTTGGGATTGGGTTGTTCAAAGTTCAGGCTAGGGGGAATTAATTTGTGATTGAGAGCCAAAGTAGCTTTAATCAGTCCCGTTACTCCTGCTGCTGCGTCTAAATGCCCAACATTAGTTTTTACTGAACCAATAGCACAAAAGCCTTGTTTTTGAGTGCTCTGCTGAAAAACCTTGGTCAGAGCTTCAATTTCAATCGGATCTCCGAGTTTTGTCCCTGTGCCATGAGCTTCTACATATGTGATCGTCTCTGCTTCCACACCAGCCACAGCCTGAGCTTCTGAAATAACTGCTGCTTGACCTACTACACTAGGTGCGGTGTAGCCGACTTTCAAAGAGCCATCGTTATTAATGGCTGAACCCTTAATTACTGCATAGATATAATCTTTGTCTGCAATGGCATCTTCGAGTCCCTTGAGTAGTACAACTCCGAGACCATTACCATACCTTGTACCCTCAGCTTTGGCATCAAAGGCTCGGCAATGACCATCTGGGGAGAGAATCATCCCGTCTTGATACAAATATCCCACTTCTTGAGGCACACGGATGGTGACACCACCAGCAAGAGCCATGTCGCATTCCCCATTGAGCAAACTTTGGCAAGCTAGATGAACAGCTACTAATGAAGTGGAACAAGCAGTTTGAACGGTGATAGCCGGTCCAGTTAGATTCAGGTTGTAAGCAACACGAGTTGCTAAGTAATCTTTGTCATTAGCCAGCAATTGTTGAAAAGAACTACTATTGAGGTAAGAAAAGTCAAAACAAGGATTAACGTTGTTCCAGAAATAGCTGCTCATGGTAATGCCAGCATAAACCCCGATAGAACCTTGATAGGTATCCGGGTTATAACCACCCCTCTCTATTACTTCCCAAGCACATTCGAGGAATAGCCTTTGTTGCGGGTCTATCTCTTCAGCTTGTTTAGGAGTATAGCCAAAGAAACTAGCATCAAACATATCTATGTTTGAGATCAAACTACCAGTCCTGACGTAGTTAGAGTTATTCAGTAACTCTTGTTCGATCCCAGAGTTGAGCAATTCTTGTTCTGAAAAAAGACATATTGATTCAACTCCATCCCGAACATTCTGCCAAAACTGTTCAATATCATCAGCTCCTGAATAACGTCCAGATATTCCTATAATTGCTATGTCTTGATTATCGTTAAGGTCTTCTAAATCATCCATCATCTTACTGTCATACTTTAATTTTGCTATATTTCTTAATTACTTAGCTGTTCATAACAGTTATAACAATACAACAATACTTACTTGGAAAAAATTATTTTTTGCCGCGTAGACTTTTTCTAATATTGCGCCTTTCCTTCCTGGTAGTTCCTTTTTTAACTCGCTCATCTCCACGAGTTTTACTAGTTTCCATAAATAATTCTTTACTACCAATCTGAGTAAGGTGTTGACTTAGAAAATGTACAGTAGGGTTAGCAAACAGGTCAACTACTTTCAATTCTATGCCTAATAGTTCTTGCAATTTATTATGCACTCTGATGACAAGTAAAGAATTTCCTCCTATGGCAAAGAAATTGTCGTGAATTCCTACTTCTTCTAGCTCAAGAACTTCTGTCCAAACAGCAGCAATTTGTTGTTCAGTTTTGGTTTGAGGTAGTATATTTTGATTCGTCTCGGCTATAGTTTGTCTTTGAGGTTTGGGCAATCGTTTACGGTCTACTTTGCCGTTGGCAGTTAATGGTAAAGCTTCCAAAATAACATAATCATCAGGAACCATATATTCGGGAAGTTTTTGCCATAGGTACTTACGCAATTCTTCCGAAGTACAATTTATTTCTTGATCAGGCTGGCCCACTTCATTTTTGTCTTCTGTCTGATGGATATCGGTCAGGGAAGAATCGCTAATAACAGACTTTTCCTTGAACACGGCATAAGCAACCAGGCGTTTGCTTTGTTGAGATTCTCCGATAGCAGTAACAATCGCTTCTTTAATTCCTGGAAATTGCTTTAATGCTACTTCAATTTCCCCCAGTTCAACACGATAACCATTTATTTTTACCTGGAAGTCTTCTCGGCCTAAAAACTCAATATTACCATCCGGTAAATACCTGCCTAAATCCCCAGTTTTGTATAACGGTTCCTGAGTGACTGGATGGGTAATAAAGCTTGCTTGGGTCTTGTGCTCATTTTTCCAATAACCCTTAGCTAAACCTACCCCTCCAATATAAAGTTGTCCCGGTACCCAAACTGGTCTTGGTTCCATCAACTCATTCAGTACGTAAAAACTTTGATTTAACAGGGGCTTACCATAGGGAATACTCTTCCAGTCTGACCCCACCTTTTCAATCGGATAGCCAATCGACCAAATTGACGCTTCGGTTGCTCCACCCAAACTCATCACTTGAACATTAGACCACAGAGATTGGATTTTGCTTGGTAAGTCTACTGGCAGCCAATCTCCACTCAACATTACCACTCGTAAATCACCTAATGCTGTTGCTGAGGTTCCTAATAAATGCTCTACCAACATCTGCATCAGAGCCGGAACTGAGTTCCACAAGGTAACTTCGTGAGCGATAATTAATTCTCTCCAGCAAGCTGGATCCTTTGCTGCTTTTGGTGGTGGCATCACTATCGCTCCCCCTGCTCCTAGCACACCAAATATGTCGTACACTGACAGGTCAAAATTTAACGCTGCTAAGGCGAGTACTCGGTCAGATGGTGTTACTTTAAACCGTTGATTGATGTCGAGGATGGTATTGATTGCTCCCCGATGATCGATCATTACCCCTTTGGGTAAACCTGTGGAACCAGAAGTGTAAATCACATAAGCTAAATCTTCTGAAGTTTGTACTGGTTCTAGGGGGTTTGGATCATATTCTGCTAACTCTTCAGTATCTACAGACCAACATTTGATTCCTTCAGGCCAACCCAGAGACTGTTTGAGGTGAGTTTGAGTCAATACTTGTGTGACTTGTGCTTGCTCGAGTAGATACCACTGTCTTTCTTGGGGTAGCCCAGGATCTATCGGTAGGTAAGCTCCACCAGACATCAAGATGCCTAACACTGCTACTACCTGTTCCCAACCTTTCTCCATGACTACGGCTACCAGCTGATTCGGTTTGACTCCTAATTTCCGCAATCCATGTCCCAATTGATGAGACCTTTGATAGAGTTCCCCATAAGTTAGGCTTTTTTGGGGACTAATAACAGCTGTCGCTTCACTTTGAACTTGTACTTGCTTAACAAACAAACTATGCAAGATATCTTCAGACCAAGATTGAGTCGTCTGATTCACTTGTGCTTGGAGTGCTAGTTGAGCTGTTGGTAATAGTTGGTGGTAAGTCTCCATCCAAGGTTCGTCAGAGGTGGCTAGCTGTTGAAGCAAATCACAATAAGCCTCAAACATTTGCTCGATGAGACCTTCAGGGAATAGCCCTTCCACTGTATGCCAACTAAATGCCAGTGCTCCTTTCTCCTCGGTTACGATATGGTCGAGCAACACTTGAGGCGTTTGAGCTGCACTATACACAACCTCTCCAAAGTGCTCCAAACCGAATCCTCGCCCCACCTCTTCATCAGCCAGAGACTTTAAGCCCAAAGTGCTAGTAAAGACTACCCCCATTGGTTGACTACGCCCTCGACGATAGAGCTCTCGCTGCACTTCTACTCCACTGATATAACGATGCTCTAAATCTTCCCACAGCTGTCTTTGCAGTTTTTGAGCACGACTAATGAATGGAACTGCTTGTGAGTTATCTACCTCTAGTAAGATTACAGAGGTGAAGTCGCCTATGAGCTCATTGACTTGAGGGTGTAAGGGCAAACGGTTAAATAAAGTCAGATTGAGGGTAAACTTTGAACTTTTGCTCCAGTAATTCAAGACAGAGGCAAAAGCACTTAACAATACCCCTGATGGGGTTAAATTTGCTTTGCTCGCCTTGTTTTTTAACTGTTGCCAATCACTCTGAGACAGTTGAGCTGTGTGAGTATTGAACTGAGGATCAGTAATTGCAGAAGTTACTTTCGCTTGGGGAATTTCTGGAGCTGGAGGTAGGTTATCTAAGCGGTTGAACCAATATTGCTGAGAACTGAGATACTGGGGACTATCTTTGAGTTCCAATTCCGCGAGCACATAGTCTCGGAAGGAGATTTCCGTTGCAGGCAGTGAACTCTGTGGATTATTGTACAGTTCTGACCACTGCTTAAATAGAACATAAGTACTCCAGGCATCAAATATTAACATATCGATGCTGGCGTGCAAGCGGAAACATTGTTCATTTAAACGGGTAGCCCGTAGATGAAATAAAGGCCACTGGTTAGTTGGTAAAACCTCATGGGACATCTGATTGCGAATCTGCTCTAGCTCTGAAGCAATCGTTTCAGGAGATTCCTCAGACAAATTTAAAATTTCAATTTCATAGGGAGGCACCTGCTCAAGTATTTGCTGGTTACCGTCAGCTAAAACTACCATCCGCAGCATATCATGGTGGTCAATTAATCGCCTCCAAGCTTGGTGTAAGCTTTCTAAATTTAAGTTTTCACAATCTACTTCTATGTAAATGTGGGTAGCAATATTACCTAGGTCAAAAATTTGATTGCGACCTATCCAATAAGCTTGTTGAATGTCATTTAACGGAAATGGTTGATACCTTTGCTCTGGATGAGTAATCAGGGTAGGAAGCTCGGAAAAGGAATCTATGGGGATGACATTGTTAGCTAAATACTCGACCAAAGATTCTACCGTTGGATAATCAAATAACAGTGTTGAACTGAAGCTTGTACCTAAGTTAGACTCCAATTTATTTTTCAATTCCACTGCCATCAGGGAATCTAATCCTAAGTCAAACAATGGTTGATGTTTTTCTATCTGTTGTCCATCTCTCAATCCTAAAATATTGACTATGGCTGAACTAATTTGAGTTGTTAGTAATTCCTGACGTTCTGAAACAGATGCTGATTTTAATTGTTCTTTAAAGGCAGACTTTTGAGTTAATACTGGTTCTGTTACTTTTACCCTTAATCCCTCTAGTTCTACTAGTACAGTTCCTTGGTTGTCTACTAGAAAAATGTTTGCCGTTAAGTTGGTTTGTCGTATTTCTGCTATAGCCCATACTTGGCTGATTGTTTGGCGATACAGTTTGAATTTTTCTACCCCTACTGGTAGATATATTTTATCTGTTTCTGTGTGTGGTATGGCATACGATACTATTTGGAAGGCTGCATCTAATAGGGCTGGATGTAGCTGATAGTCTGCTAGTTGGGCGGTTAATTCTTCAGGGAAGGCCATTTCTCCTAGGGCTTTTCCTTGACCTTTCCACAACTGCTTTATTCCTTGGAAACTACTGCCGTAGTCTATCCCTTTTGAGCGATATTCTCGGTAATGTTCTTCAATTTCTATTGCTTGACTACACTCAGCTTGGTATTTTTCTAGGTCGATTTTTGCTTGGCTGTTCCTGGTTGGCTCAGTATATATCTTTCCTTGTGCGTGCAATACCCATTGCGGTGTTTGTTGATTTTCACCTTCTGAGGGGCTGAAAATCTCGAACTTATAGCTATTGTTTTCTGCGAAGCTGACTACTGTTTGTACGGTCTTTATTTCGGTTTCTGGTATAACTAAACTTTGCAGTATGTCTACGTCAGAAACGACTACTTGCTCTTGGCTTGTGAATAGACTTTTTCCGGCTGAAGCAGCTATTTCTAAGTAGCCTGTGCTGGGAAATAGTACTTTTCCAAAAACCTGGTGGTGATTCAGGTAACCTGGAGATTCTGCTCCTATGTATGATTGAAAACGATGTTGATCCTCTATTCCCGCTAGGTTAATTTTTTCTCCTAGTAATGGGTGCTGCTCTTTGCCTTTTAACCAGTAGGATTTTTGTTCGTAACCATTTTGGCTAGAAACCCAATACCTTTCTCGTTGGAAGGGATATGTTGGCAATGCCACCTTCTGACGAGCATAATTTTGCTCAAATGCTATCCAATCTACTTTGGCTCCCTCTACATATAACTTTCCTAAACTAGATAGCATCTGTTGGCATTCTTCTACTCCCGGACGCAATGAGGGCAACCAGACACCGATTTTTTCTGGTAAACATTGACGTCCCATACTTAGTAATACTGGTTTTGGTCCTATTTCCAGAAATAACTCGTATCCTTCCTGGTACAAAGTTTTCATGCTTTGAGCAAATTGCACTGGTTGGCGCACATGATTTACCCAGTATTCGGCAGTGGTAATCTGCTCAGTTACCTGTTTGCCAGTGACATTGGATATCAGTGGTATCCTAGGCTGCTCATAGGTTATTTCTTTTGCTGCTGCTTCAAATTCTGCCAGCATCGGTTCCATCAGAGGAGAATGGAAGGCGTGGGATACTTGTAGTGGTTTGGTTGTGATTCCGGCTGATTCGAGGTTAGTTGCGATCGCTTCTACTGCTTTTCCCTCACCAGAAATTACTATGCTTTGAGGTCCATTGATTGCTGCTATGGCGACTTTCTCACTGAGATCTTTTGCTTTCAATGTTTCTAGGACTTTAGACTCTGGAGCCATAGCCCAGAGCATCTTACCATCACCAGGTAATTTCTGCATCAAAGAGCCTCTAGCAGCAATTAGTTTCAAGCCATCTTCTAAACTAAAAACTCCTGCTACGGTTGCTGCTACATATTCTCCTACACTGTGACCCATGACCACATCTGGCTCAATTCCCCAGGATTGCCAGAGTTTAAATAGAGCATATTCTATAGCGAATAAAGCTGGTTGGGTATAAGCTGTTTGGCCTAGTAGGGATGAACCTGACGAGTTTTTGTCTGTTGGATAAAGAATGTTTCGTAATGACGTTTCCTGGAAGGTTTCTACGCTACTGAGAATCTCCTCGCATTGGTTAATCGCTTGACGGAAAGTTGGTGCTTGTTGATACAACTGCTTTCCCATGTTGATATATTGGGAACCTTGACCTGTAAATAGGAAAGCAATTTTGGCTACTGTAGTGTTGTTTAGCAGTTCTCCTGAAGTGATTCCTGCTAATTTTTTTCCCTCTTGGTGTTGTCGGAGTTTTTCGACTAATTCTTGTTGGTTAGGGGCGACAACCGCTATTCTGTGGGTGAAGTGAGTCCTTCCGGTGCTAGCAGTGTAGCAGACATCGCCTAACCTTAAGTTTGGATTGGTTTTGAGATAATTTTGATAGCTACTGATTACTTCACCAAGAGCAGTTTCAGTTTTGGCTGACAAAGTTAATAGATGAACTGAATTTTCTAAGTAATCTTCGCTGTTACCTGTTGCCTTCCCCCCTTGAGGGGACACAGGGGAGGTTTGCCTGTTGTCTTCTATTGGTGCTTCTTCAACAACAACATGAGCATTTGTACCATTCAATCCGAAAGAATTCACGGCTGCTCGCCTTGGTGTGCCTGCTGGTACTTCCCAAGCTTTAAATTCTGTGTTGACATAGAAGGGGCTATTGGCAAAATCAATGTTTGGATTGGGTTGATTAAAGTGCAAAGAAGGAACCAGTTTTTGATTTTTCAGGCATAATATTGTCTTAATTAAACTAGACATTCCTGCGGCAGTTGCTGCGTTACCAATATTAGTCTTTACTGAACCGATCGCACAAAATTGTTTTTGAGCTGTCCACTTAGAAAATGCTTCTGTAAATGCCTCAACCTCGATGGGATCTCCAAGAGGTGTTGCTGTACCGTGAGCTTCTAAATAACTTATAGTTTCTGGATTAATTCCAAATTGTTGATAAATATTTTCTGCTAAGCGTGCTTGAGATTTACTACTAGGGGCACTAATTCCATTTGTGCTTCCATCATAATTTGTACCTGTACCCTTGATTATTCCATAGATATGATCTTGATCTTGAACTGCTTGATCATACCTTTTTAATAAAATTGCACCACAACCTTCTCCCCAAACTATACCGGATGCTTCAGCATCAAAACTTTTACAACGTCCTTCGGGAGATACCATCTGAAACTGACTCGAAAGTACTTGGAAGTCTGGTGTTAGCATGGTAGAAATACCACCTGCGATCGCTATTTCGCTCTCTCCCCGTTTAATACTTTCGCAAGCTTGATGAACAGCTACTAATGATGAAGAACAGGCAGCCTCAACAGCTACCACTGGTCCTTTAAGATCCAGGAAATAGGCTATTCTTGCTGGTAGAACTGACAGCATAGTTCCTGATAGCACCAGTCGATGATGACCGAAACCTGAATTGGACAAAAACTTGATATAATCACTGCTTGCTGCCCCAACAAATACTCCACAGTGTTTCCCCTTGAGAGAATCAGGAGCATATCCAGCATCCTCAATAGCATGGTAAGCTTCCTCTAAAAAGATTCTTTGTTGAGGTTCGATTAACTCAGCTTCTCCAGGAGAAATTTGAAAGAATAAAGGGTCAAATTTGTCAATGTCATCTAAAAAAGCAGCATACTTTGAACAAGCAGTACCTGGATGTTCTGGATCTGAATGATACCAACTTCGTCCTTCCCATCTTCCAGGGGGAGGTTCTGTTACACTATCAACTCCATGCTTTAAGTTTTCCCAAAATTCTTTCCAGTTCTTTGCTCCTGGATATCGGCATGATATTCCAATGATAGCTATATCGTCTGTTATCCTTTGCTCTGGAATTGATTGATCAGTTACAGATTCTTTTTGCTGAATTTCTAGTAATAGTTGCTCTGCATCCTCTAAGGAAACTTCACCAGATTGTAATTGATTTAGTATTGCTTCATCCTGATTGCTCTGTCCTTGATTGGGAACGGCAGTGGGTAGATTTTTATTTGTTGGGGAATTTAGATCTACTGTTTCTAATAAGTTTTGAGCATTTTCTAAGGATATTTTTCCTGAACTCAGTAGAGATAATATTTGCTCTGTTTTATCTGTATTATTTAATTTATTCTGACCATTATTAGGCACTGTTGCTAGTATCTGTTGATCTGTCAAACCCAATAGTAGTTGCTCTGCATTCTCTAAGGATATATCACCGGATTGCAATTGATGTAGTAGTTCTTCTTGGTGACTCATTGACTCTTGATTTGCTTGCTGGGAACTATTTTTTACGCCATTATAGAGCTCTGGCATAGTTACCACTATTTTGCCGATATGCTTACTATGTTGCAGGTGACGGAAAGCTTCCACCACATCTTCACTTGGAAATACTTTGTAAGGTAATGGCTTGAGGCTACCGGACTCAAACAGCAAGGCTAAATCGTCCCAAAGCTTGGCATGAAATTGTTTATCTCTAACAAATTCATCTGACATATCAAAGGGAAAATACTTCACATCTGGGCGTCTTTGATAAACTTGCTCATGGCTCCAGATGTTGAGCCTACCAATTTCAATATATCGTCCACCTGGGGCCAGGATATCTATATTTTTGGGGATGTACTCTCCATGAGTCAGGCTATTAAAAATTACATCTACTCCATTCCCCTGGGTGAGTTCCCTTACTTCACTAGCAAACTCCGTGGTTCGAGAATTCATTACATGTTTTATTCCCTGTTCTCGAAGAACAGATATTTTGTGGGGACTAGTCGTGGCAAATACTTCTGAGCCAAAAAATTGAGCTAATTGAACTGCAGCTTGTCCTGCACCTCCCGAAGCTGCATGAATTAATACTCTCTCTCCTGGCTGAACTTTGGCCAAATTATGCAACCCGTAATAGGCAGTGAAAAAAGACATAAAAATAGTAGCTGCCTCTACCATACTCAGATCAGAAGGCTTAGCCAATAAGTCATCCGGTGAGCAGATAACAAAGCTACTGAAAGCATTGCCGGGATAAGCCAATATCACCTCATCGCCGACTTTCCATTGGGATACGTCTGAGCCAACCGCTACAACATTACCCACACCTTCAACACCAAAGGTGAGATTTTCAGCACTGATAATTCCAGAGCGATATCTTTTTTTGATGTACTCTTGGAAGATACCCAGTACGTTGAGTACTTCTCGAAAATTAACTGGTACAGCTTTTATTTGAACTTCGACTTCAGTGGATTTAGGCTTTCGACGTTCTTGAGGCATCCAAGTTAGATTCTTTAACAAGCCATAACTAGGTATCCTTAACTGAACTGGTTGGGGATTAGGTATTTTTTGTTCTACAGTGCTTTGGCTCAAATTGGGAATTACTGTCTCACCAAACTCTTGCTGAATACGACTGGCTATTTCTGGTTGGTTAAAGGTTACCTGGTGTATTTCTAGTTCTTTTTTGATAGCTTCAGGAAACTTGGCTTTAATGTCGGCACTCAAATGTTGTTTGAGGGCGACTAGAGATAATCTAGGGCTCTTGGCTATTTTATGCCCTAGTTGTTGGGCATAATTTAGGACATCCTGCCTCGATACAACGGGAAAAGGAATACCTCGTTCAGCTAGTTCTTTTCCTCGATAGTTTTCGCCAGTGTAGATCATTTCTTTGGCTAATTCGGCTCCTAGCTTTTCCCGCAAGATTAATGATGTTGCTCCTACTGGGGTAAAACCATATTTCATGAAGTTAGTTGCATACACACTTTCTTGGCTAAACACCACAAAATCTGCATACAAACCCAGAAGCAAGCCACCACCAAAACTATGCCCTTGCATTGCTGCAATTATAGGAATTTCGCAATCAAGTATCAACCCTGATAAATCAAGAACTTCTACTTCACCTCTAGTCTTTCTAATTAAATATTCTTTGCTAGCCCCTGATGAAAAATAATTACCATAGCCCGTCAAAATGACTACTTTATATTGCTGATTTTGCGCAACTACACTAAAACAGTGGCGTAAGCCCTCAACTATGCTTGGAGAAAAGCCATTACGACTGCTCTCATCTTTCATCGTAATTTGCACAACACCATTGCCCAACTCCGTCAGTTGTACCACCTCAGAGTTGCTAGTTCCTAAGTCCTGATTCAAATTCAGTTCTGCCATGGGTATACCCCCTCTTTAGCGAATTGTTTGATTTTTGCTTGAATCGTTGGGTCACCTAAGAGGCTGGCAGACTTGTTGGCGGCTAGATTCTGAGTCTCGGCTTGAATTATCCATAACTTATTCATATAGTCTTTTAATGCCTTAACCCCAGATAAGGGTAAATATCTTAAACGGCGAATATATTGACTAATCAACTTATTAGGGTTGCTGTCGTATTCATCGACTAAGCCCCAGTTATAGGCTTCTGAGCCAGAGATTGGTTGAGTTGTGAGGGATAAGCGGTAAGCTTTTTGAAATCCCACTCGACGAATCAGAAAGGGCAAAACGCAAGCGGGTAATAAACCAAATAATAGTTCTGATAACACAAAGGTTACTGTTTCATCAGCAATGACCAGATCACTTGCAGCAACAAAACCCACTCCTCCTGCTTGAACTTTACCACGGACAAGGGACAAAATTACCTTGCTACTTTGGGACATCTGTTTGAGGATGTTGTAGTAGCCGTGAGCACTGATTTTGGTATCCACCAGCTCGCCATTGGCTATTGCTTGAAAATCCATTCCGGTACAAAAGACATCCGGTAGTCCTTCAAGAATCACTACTTTAACGGTTTCTTCGCCTTCAACAGCTTGTAGGGCTGATAACAATTCCTGAGTCAGCTGATCGTTGATGCTATTGTTGGCTTCTGGACGATAGAGCTGAATTCTTTGTACAGCCGGTTGATGATTTATTTTTAGGGTTTTGTAATACATATTATAGTGTTCTCAATGGTTTGTCAACCTGGAGCATCTTTTTTTTCAGCTATTAGCTATCAGCTATCAGCTGTCAGCTTTTTTGCTCCTATCCCCTGTTCTCTGTTACACAGTATTCATTGTTGCTCATCCAGATAACACACTGATGCAGCTTGGCGTAAATAACCCGTCAGTTTGAGATCAATATAATCCTTACTCTATGGACATTTTGAATGCAATAATTTTGAATGCAAGAATTCCGCGCAGCGGCACCAGAGCTATACCCACTCGTATTTTCGGTGGAATTCCTTGATTGCTTTTAAGACTAATCGACCCTTGCCTGCTATTTTTTTCCAGACTCCGGGGAACAGTTGATAGTCCAAGGTGACATTTCTAGTGCCAAAGGCAACTGCACTACTATGATAGAGTAACTGCTCATATTCTTCCATACTTAAAGAATAGCGGTCTGCTAACTGGGCTGATATACCTTGTTGAGCTTGAATTTGCTTCCCTTCTGGAGTCACAACCCCACTATAAAATTCGGAACAACAACCAGAGCCATAGGAAAACATCCCAATTCTGCGAGGGGTACTGAAGTCTCCATTGTCGATGGTACTGGCTAAGGATAAAAACAAAGTTGCTCCCATAATATTGCCTACCTGTTGGCAGTAGACTAATCCCGGCATTACCCTTCTTTGGAAGTCCGCTTCAATCTCTGCAGGTTTAGCTCTTTTCAACCTACGCATCATATTTCTATGAGCGCCTTTAACCATACCACCAAAAGGGGTATGAAAACTCAAATAATCAAAACTTTCTTGGTAGTCTACCCCTTCTACTCGGTTTTGATAATGTCGGTAGGCATTTTCGCAACAGTCTAGGTAAGAAAGTAAGGATAAGTCGGCATCTCCTGCTTCGGAATCGGGATTAGGTCTACAGGTATCCATGACTTCATAACCATAGTAACCGTTACAGCCCACATCAACTTGAAAAATGTAGGGAGTATCACTGACTAAAAGAGCCACTGCTCCAGCACCACTACTGGGTTCAGCAAAAGACCAATCGTAATTGAGAGCTTCTCCTCCCTCGGCAACGAGAAACCGAGATATATCAGTGGCGATAACTAAGGCTTTGGCTCCAGGAAAGGTTTGGGACAAAATCAAGTTGATTGCCATCTGCAAGCCTGCTGTTCCTGAGTAGCAAGCTTGCTTGAGTTCAAACATGCGGCAGTTACGACTTAAGCCCAAATACTCTTGGATATAGGTGCTCATCGATTTGCCAAAGTCAATGCCTGACTCACTGCAGGTAATCACCATTTCTATGCGCTGCTTGTCAGCATCACTCAAGCGATCGATGATGGGCTTGGCGGCATTAACCGCATAGGAAACGGGATCTTCATAGGGCAGAGAAACCGCTTTCTCTTTCATCATTAGATTGTCAAAGCGGGAGATATCCAACTGACGCGCTTGTGCCAACTTGCGCAGCTCTAATTGGGCTGCACCTCCATATACACTTAGGGCTTCAATGCCAACTTGTTGCATAGCTTTACTCCTTGCCCAGTAATAGAGCTGTATTGATGCCGCCAAAAGCAAAGCTATTGCTGATGGCATAGTTAATTTCCCCTTGAACAGCAGTTTCTTTGACCCAATTTAGGTTATCATCAATGGGGTCAACCAAATTGTGGGTTGGATGACAAAAACTAGAGTTCATTTGTAATAAAGTAGCGATCGCTTCGATAGCTCCAGCGGCAGTTAAACAGTGACCAGTCAAAGATTTAGTTGAATTAAGGAGACAATGGTCAACTCCTGTGGATTTCAGAGCAGATACTTCCGTATTGTCACCAATAGGGGAACTGGTACCATGAGTATTGACATAATCGATTTGCTCTGGTTTTAAGTCTGCCATAGCTAAAGCTGCACTCATGGCTTGTGCTTCTGCTTTTTGGGATGGTTCAGGGCTACGATTGCCAGCTAAATTTAAGCCCCAACCCAGGAGTTTTCCTTGAGAAAGTACTCCTCTTTGTTGAGCGCTGTCAGCTTTTTCTAAGACTATAACTCCACAACCTTCCCCATAAATAAAACCGTCATGGTTATGGTCAAATGGTCTACAGGCAAGCTCTGGACTATCAGCAAAACGTTCGCTACCCATAGCTCCCAAATTCATTAGTCCCTGACATTCATAGGCACAGATATCAAAGAGACTACCAACGACAATACTAATATCAGTCACCCCCGTTAAAATTTGGCGAGATCCATGAATGATAGCGACTGCACCACTAGCAGATGCTCCACCTACGGTATAACCTTCTCCTTGAATTGGAAAGCACTGGGAAAGTAAACCCAAGATATCTGTATCCCAAACTGTCAGTCCATAAGTTGGTCGGATAAATTCTGGACGTGATTGATAACGTTGCCAAGTTTGTTGCTGATGGCGTTGTTGCAGATTGGAGCCACCGATTACTAGACCAATACGTTCTGGCTTGACTGGGGCAGAGGTTAGTTTAGCATCTTCCCAAGCCTGGGCAACAGCGAACATAGCAACTTGTCCACTCCAGGTTGCACTGCGTAACAATCCCCTATGTTGAGGAAATAGGGTTCTGACATCAAGCTCTGGTAGTTCTGCACCAATAAATTTTTTACTAGGGCTTTCCCTTCCTGGTCTTTGCAGATAACCAAATTGAGTTTTACCGGTGAATAGGGCTTCCCGGAAAGATTCAACTTCTTGGGCAATGGGAGTGACAATGCCCATACCAGTTATCTTGATGTCATTCATACACTAATACCAATTCCCGCTCCCTAAACAACAAACAACCAACAACAAATATTACAATTTTGCTGCAAATAAATCAGCAAGTTCTCCAATATTTTTAGCTCCAGCCAGTTCAATACGGGGAATATTCAAGGATAGGTCTTCCATCACCATCATGATAATTTCTGCCCGATTAACTGAATCGATACCTAAATTTTTTAAGCTATCAGTAGGTTCTAGGGGAGAATCTTCTAATTCTGGTGCTATTTCACGAGTGTATTTTTGAATTATTTTTAGTACTTGTTCTTTGCTCATATTAACTCCAATTTACTCCTAAACTGTAACCTGTTTTTTAATCTGTTGAACCAGTTTGTTTGCTTCCTGGATAGTCAACTCCTTCTTAGCTACTTTATTAAGAATCGCACGTAAGCGCAATTTTGGATCCATCTCCTCTGATGAATTTACAGGTGAACCGTTATTTGGCAAAGATTCTTGGGGATGACCTCCATTGCCCTTACCTTGGAATAATTTGCTACCACCAGTAGCAGCAATTTCCTGGGAAATATATGGTGCCAGCTCTAATAAAGTAGGATAATCATACAACTTGGTGGCTTTGAGGTTTAAGTTGTAGGTTTGATTAATCGTGGTTGTCCATTCCACCCCAACGATGGAGTCTAAGCCTAAATCAACAAATTTCTGGTCTTCGGCAATTTCACTCTCTTCTGTATAGAGTGCTTCGGCTAACTGCTGTTTGAGAACCTGCTTGATTTCTGATAGGTTTACCTGGGGTTGAGGCAATGGTTGTAGGGTTTTCAAAGGCTGCTGACTAACCTGGGGTTTTGTACCCTGACTTGATAAGATTTGGGCGATATATCCAGACAACTCTAATAAAGTAGGATAATCATACAACTTGGTGGCTTTGAGGTTTAAGTTATAGGTCTGATTAATCGTAGTTGTCCATTCTACCCCAACGATGGAGTCTAAGCCTAAATCAACAAATTTTTGGTCTTCGGCAATTTGACTCTCTTCTGTATAGAGTGCTTCGGCTAACTGCTGTTTGAGAACCTGCTTGATTTCTGATAAGTTTACCTGGTTTACCTGGGGTGTCGGCAGTGGTTGTAGAGTTTTTAAAGATTGCTGAGTTTGAGAACTGGAGCTTATCGGTTTTGTACCCTGACTTGCCAAGGTTTGGGCAATATATGCTGCTAGCTCTAATAAAGTAGGATAATCATACAACTTGGTGGCTTTGAGGTTTAAGTTGTAGGTTTGATTAATCGTGGTTGTCCATTCCACTCCAACGATGGAGTCTAAGCCTAAATCAACAAATTTCTGGTCTTCGGCAATTTCACTCTCTTCTGTATAGAGTGCTTCGGCTAACTGCTGTTTGAGAACCTGCTTGATTTCTGATAGGTTTACCTGGTTTACCTGGGGTGTCGGCAGTGGTTGTAAGGTTTTCAAAGGTTGCTGAGTTTGAGAACTGGAGCTTATCGGTTTTGTACCCTGACTTGATAAGATTTGGGCGATATATCCAGACAACTCTAATAAAGTAGGATAATCATACAACTTGGTGGCTTTGAGGTTTAAGTTATAGGTCTGATTAATCGTAGTTGTCCATTCTACCCCAACGATGGAGTCTAAGCCTAAATCAACAAATTTTTGGTCTTCGGCAATTTGACTCTCTTCTGTATAGAGTGCTTCGGCTAACTGCTGTTTGAGAACCTGCTTGATTTCTGATAAGTTTACCTGGTTTACCTGGGGTGTC
>NZ_JAAHHS010000031.1:0-20024 GCF_010692395.1 Moorena sp. SIO3H5 | reverse complement strand
TAAGCCTAAATCAACAAATTTTTGGTCTTCGGCAATTTGACTCTCTTCTGTATAGAGTGCTTCGGCTAACTGCTGTTTGAGAACCTGCTTGATTTCTGATAAGTTTACCTGGTTTACCTGGGGTGTCCGCAGCGGTTGTAAGGTTTTCAAAGGTTGCTGAGTTTGAGGAGCCGAAGAGATGCTTGGTGTTTCCTCAAAACTGATAGCTCCAGCTGCCATCCTTGCTGCTAAGGTTTGTTGCACATGAGGAATGTCTCGTAAGTAGGGAGATTTTAAACCTTTCTGGACGGCACGGGAGACCATCACTAGTACACTATCTTTGTTATAACGAGGTAGGGTTTTGTAATATCTTGAGTGCAATTGAGAGTATTTTGAGAATAAACCCAACCTTTCCTCATCCACCCGCGTGTCATAATCTACTAGTCGAATCACAAAAGCACGACGTAACTTATGTAAGCCAGGTTTTAGGGGAACCGATTGATGTAAGACGTATTTATTGAAGAAAAAGGCATCCCCAAGGTCATACTCGTCTTCTTCATAACCATCTTGAATAGTATAATCGATTACATCTTCGGTGATTTTGTTATAAATAGTATTGGCATTCCCTACATATTCATTTAAATCCCCTTGGGATTCGTCCCACCTAATATTATTTTTTAAATGTAAGTCAAAAATACTGTAATAGAACTGCCCTGGGAAAATCTTGGTAGAGACATATTGCATCCCACCTCGATATTCTTTAGTTATGGTATCCAAGGGTATCCAGATGGAAGCACCAAAGTCTTCGGTTTTGGTAAATGAGAAGGAGCCGACTCCTACATGCCAAGGCAATCCCTTATGGTTTGGTTCCACTGAAAACAGGGCATTGTGCATGATCATCAAGTTTTTGCCAGTGATGTAATTCAGTAGAGCCAGCTTTTCTTGGATAAAGGAAGAAACAAAATCGTATTTCACCAAGTCATAAGCATGATCATTGGTATCAATATCATCAATCCCTCCCAATTTCAAGGTTACTTTTTCCTTGGATATCTGGCTTTCCTGTTTAGCCTTCTCCAAGGTTTCTTCGATAGTTTTTATCCCAGAAAAGTCAAATAGTTTTTTGACTTGACAGTATCCCTTCTCTTCATACTCTTGTTTGAGTTGTTCAATTTGTTCCCGGTTCATAGTTTTTGGCTCCTTAGTTGGTCCTTGGTTAATCAAAATATCTTGATTTAAGGCGTTGCCTACTGTTTGGCTAATATTTTTAGCTTCAAGATATTGCTGAGTTAGTTGAGCAGGTTCTGCCTGAGTCAGTGGCACTCTTAATTGAGCCAACTCTCTTTTGGCTGGTTGTTGTTTAGTTACTGTAGTTTTGGGGAAAGATAGTGACGCTGGGTTGGATAATCTCCGTTGTGGTTGCTCTATATCGGGAGCATCCGATTTTTGTATATTTATTGTAGTGCGAGCATCTTGCTCGCTTTCTTTAATTCGCGGTTGCTCTCTTTCTTTAATTCGCGGTTGTTCGCTTTCTTTAATTCCAGGGAGCATCTTGCTCCCACTACTGTTATTTGTGACTACGCTGTTTTTGCTTTGATTGTTGTCAGATGCTACCTGAGGTGCTACTTTTCCGTTTTTACCTTTATTTTTGTACTGTTGCAGATCACTGATCCAATATCTTTTCCTTTGCCAGGGATAGGTTGGTAATACTACCTTTTGGGGAGCAGAATCTTGGTAAAATCCTAACCAGTCAATCTTAACTCCCTGTACATATAACTGCCCCAAACTTTGCAGCATTTGTAACCAGTCTGGCTTACCAGGACGCAAACTTGGCAACCAGATTTTTTTGCTTCCGATGAGGCATTCCCTGCCCATGCCTAGTAGAACTGGTTTCGGACCAATTTCTAAGAAGATACCAATATCTTGTTCTGCTAAAGTCTTGATGCCTGCGACAAACCTTACCGGTTTAACGACATGCTCTACCCAATAGTCAGCGGTAGCAATACTCTTGTCGGCGATGGTTCCTGTGACATTGGATATTATTGGTATCTTTGGTTGATGGTAGGTGATTTGCTTAGCTACTGCGGCAAACTCTGCCAACATTGGTGTCATTAAAGGGGAATGAAAAGCATGGGATACCTGCAGCTGCTTCGTCTTAATCAATTTTGACTCTAGTTTTGTAACAATAGCTTGAATCGCTCCTGCTTCCCCAGAAATCACCACACTTTCGGGCCCGTTGATTGCAGCAATTGTGACTTGCTTGGTATGATTAGCGATCGCATCTTTTACCTGAGACTTTGATGCCATAACAGAAACCATCTCTCCACCAGCAGGTAATTGCTGCATTAACCTCCCCCGCAGGGCGATTAACTTCAAGCCATCTTCTAAACTCAAGACTCCAGCTATAGTTGCTGCCACATATTCTCCCACACTGTGACCCATCACCACCTGAGGCTTAATACCCCAAGATTCCCACAACTTGCACAAGGCATACTCTAGGGCAAACAATGTCGGTTGGGTATAGGCAGTTTGGTCTAGTAAATAGGAGTTTGAGTTTGGTGTATCTTGAGGATAAAGGACTTCTAATAACGGACGCTCCATATAAGGACGTAGGAGTTCATCACATTGATCTAAAACTTGACGGAAAACAGGCTGAGTTTGATACAGTTGCCTTCCCATCTGCACATACTGGGAACCTTGACCAGTAAACAGAAATGCTACTTTAGCTGGACTACTACTATGGGATAGTTGTCCTGAAAATACCCCACTCTCTTCTTCCCCTGCTTGGTATTGCCGCAGTTTGTTGGTTAATTGTTGTGGGTTAGTGGCAATTATTGCTAGGCGATGATTAAAGTCAGCTCTTCCAGTATTAGCGGTGTAACATACATCTGCTAGCTCTAATTCCGGATTGGTTTCGAGATGATGCTGATAACTACTGACTAACTCTTTAAGTGCTTGCTCTTTCTTAGCAGACACAGTTAATAAGTAAGGTTGCTCCTGGCTCCTGGCTCCTGGCTCCTGGCTCCTGCCTACTGCCTCCTGCCTCCTGCCTTCTGGTGCTTCCTCAACAATGGCGTGGGAATTAGTACCACTAAAACCAAAAGAACTTAAGGCTGCTACACGAGTTTCATCTCCCTCATATTGTTCCCATACCTTACCCTCAGTGGGAATCACCCCAGGAATCCCCGCCAAACTTATATAGGGATTCAACTGTTTCCAATGCAAGTGAGGTGGAATATACTGATTTTGCAGCGATAATACTACCTTAATTAATCCTGCAATACCGGCAGCTGCTTCCGTATGACCAATATTGGTTTTGACTGAACCAATCATCAAGGGTCGATCTGCACTACGATCCTTGCCATACACTGCTTCTATTGCCTTAATCTCCACCGGATCTCCCAAAGAAGTACCGGTACCATGAGCTTCCACATAAGATATCTGGTTAGCCGAAACTCCTGCTACCGACAACGCTCTTTTGAGTACCGCTTCTTGAGCCGATTGGTTAGGTGCTGTCAAGCCATTGCTCGCACCATCTTGGTTAATTGCTGTACCCCTAACTACTGCTAAAATTCGATCATTGTCTGCGATCGCTTGTTTCAAGGACTTGAGAACGACAACCCCACAACCTTCACTCCGCACATACCCATTGGCAGCAGCATCAAAAGTCTTACAGCGTCCATCTGGTGATAACATCCCAGCTTGAGAGAAACTGATACTCAACTCTGGAGACAACAACAA
The DNA here is from genome assembly GCF_010692395.1 of Moorena sp. SIO3H5. Lineage (GTDB taxonomy): Bacteria > Cyanobacteriota > Cyanobacteriia > Cyanobacteriales > Coleofasciculaceae > Moorena. Next base: position 16,307 of record NZ_JAAHHS010000031.1, on the reverse strand, counting down.
ATTCACCCCTGATGCCAAAGCCAATTGACATTCACCATTGCGTATACTTTGACAAGCTAAATGAACCGCACTCAGAGATGAAGAACAAGCAGTATCTACAGTAATTGATGGTCCATTTAATTGGAAAAAGTAGGATAATCTTCCTGCACCGATAGCAGTAGAACTACCTGTAGCAAAATAGATATTTAAATCTTGCTCTTGATAATATTTGTCCTGTAAGCGTTCGTAATCGTGAAAAGCGATACCCACAAATATACCCGTTTCTGTGCCCGACAGAGATTCCGGATTAATGCCAGCATCTTCTAGTGCCTTCCAATGTTCTTCCAGCAGCAGACGCTGTTGTGGATCCATGTAGAGAGCTTCACGAGCCGAAATGCGGAAAAAATCCGGCTCAAATTTGTCAACTTCAGTTAGGAATCCCCCATAACGATTAGCTATTTTTCCTGGCTGATTTTTCTCAGGATGGTAATATTGCTCAATATCCCAACGAGTTGGAGGTACTTCCGTAATCCCATCAATACCATCATGGAGCAATGACCAATATTGTTGAGGGCTATCGGCATCTCCAGGAAACCGACAAGCCATACCAATAATTGCTACTCCATTTTCTAATTGAGCCGTTGAAAAACCGGAATCAGTTTTTATTGCCTCTGGCTTTGGTAGTACCTCAGAAACTTCCCCGCTTCTCTCTGTTGTCTCCCCTTTAAAATAACTAGCGATCGCGGCAGCAGTTCCATACTTAAAAAATAAATTAGGATCTATTTCCACTCCCAGCTTCTTCTGCAACAAGTATCTCAGTTCCAGCAACTCCAAAGATTCGATGCCCATCTCCATCAGTGCTCGCTGGGCATCAAAAGACTGTTTCTGGTGCATAACTTTACGCACACAGCTAGCCACAACTTCATCTATATCTTCTGTCAGTTTTACCTTAGTCTGCCGATTTTTTTCAACTGTCGCACCCTCAAAACGTTGACGATGTTGAATATCGTAAGATACGAGAACTCCACAAGTCTGGTTTTCCCAATCTTTAGGGCGGTAACCAGGAAGCAGTTTCTCAATTTTAGCCCCATGAATCTGGTGAAATCGCAACAGCGGATCCACTAGTAACCCTGACTCATTTTTCTGGTGGATATATTCTGCCATGGGCATAGGGGAATAGTCTGGATAATTGCGACAAAGAGTTACTGCCACAACTTTTTCGACACCACTTATCTGGGCACAATACTGAAGCATAAATTCCAGCAGTCGATCTCCCAATCCCTGATTTTGCAACTCTGGCAAGATATTTACTGCCAATAATTGTACCACTACTCCTGATTCAGTATGTAATAAAGGGACTTGTGTACAAGTTTTATTATCCAAAAGTTGAGGGTTATCAATTCTTTGGGAATAGATAGCTCCAACAATCTTATCCTCAAGCTCTAAAATAAACTGACCTTGTGGAATTTGAAAAATTCGTCTATAAATTTCTTCATTGTCAACTTGGAGATTTTCTGACCAACACAATGTCTCTAGTGCTATTAAATCACGTAAATCCTCAATTTTAGGATGGCGCAAATTGTAATAATTATTTTCAAAACATTTTAAACTAATACTTTTAATTATTGTCCTTTGCGCTAAGCATTTACCAATATCATTCAAGCATATATAATTATTTTTTTTATTCGATTTTTGGCTGTATTTTTGGACTTTTATAAAATTTTTATCAGCCCATCCTTTAGCAATAAACAATCTTGATAATTCTTCTCGTATATGAGGAGTCACATTATAGAATAAAGGCTTGTCTTCATCTACTCCTAATAAATTATGCTTGTGAAGCCCTAGCATAATTGGTATTATTAAGACCCCATCTAATAAATCGGCAATTGTTCTATCATTAATATTCCACTGTTTTTGAGAAAGCTCTATCCAATTTTTAATAATACCAGGCTTTTCCTTTCCTAGTAAATAGGATTCTATGGGTAATTTGTATAAATATAATATTTCTTCAGGAATGGACAAGTAAGCTTGACAATTGTCTTTGAGGGAGTATTCATCAGCTTCATTTTTGGATAGCCAACCTAGGGATTGCATCATTCTTAAGGCTACTTGCAGATGACCTGTATTTGCCCCCATAGCTTTAGCTATTTGCTGGTGGGTCATTCTTTTTTGTTTTACTAACTCAAATAATCCTTTTTCTCTACAGGCTAAGATGACAGGAATAGAAACAAAGCCGTGTTCGTAACGATTAATTAACTCTAGCATTTTTTGATATTTATTGGTTTTACTATGAATAGTTGGTTAGTGAGCTTGGCTAGGATTTTTATGGAAATTTACTTAAAATACCATGAAATTTACAATGAAATTGAGGTTTACTACCTATGAATAATTAATAATACATTTACTCTCCCCTGATCTGGCTCTATTTGATTAGATTGTGTGTTTGACTGGGATAACATTATTGTACAGCATAAAGTTTTTTTTATGGAGACCTTTAATGTAGTCATTTGATCTAGTTTTTTACTTTTGATTTTTGATTAGTCCTAAATATGTAATGATATTAGTTGCTACATTCCTTGAATTTTCATAAGGTAGACTAGAAAAATCATTACTTGTTTCCCATTTTGCCTAGCTGAAAAGAATCTATTGTCACATCTATTTGAGTTTACATCAAACTGTCTCCTTAATTTTTACGGTTTGCTAAGTAGGCCTTGGTAATCCATGGGTACGCTTATCTAACCCAGTAAGGATAACTACGGAGAGATTGCTCCCTACATATTTCATTTTTTCATTGACCAACGCTGTTGGCTAAGTAATTTATTCAATTTTCATATAAATATACATTTCCCATCAGTCCCATGTCGTGGAAAGTCAGCAACCAACCTACTACAATTGTTTGCTGGCTATGTCCTTTGGCTTGCTTAATCATCCGCTGATTGTTTAGCCGATTACCGTTACTCACAATTACTCCCTTGGGTGTCCCGGTAGAGCCTGAAGTTTACTGGACAAAGGCGCTCGCTACTGCTGTCTAGGCTTGGTTCAAACCAGTTCAACCCTTGGTCGCGATCACATTTATTGGTAGCAAGCAAATGCAACTGAGCCAGAGCTGGATGCTGGGCAAAGCGACTGGTTAATTCGGTCATAAGAGATGTGGTCGTTAGGGCAAACGGAGCCTCTGGATCTGATGCGATCGCTAACAACCGAGACAGATTTTGACTGCGTCTCGGTGGTGGATATGCAGGCACTGCAATTACCCCAGCATACAAGCACCCTTTGAAGGCAGCAATGAAGTCTATATCTGGTGGATATAATACTAGCTAGCAAAGCTCGTTCTGCCCTTATCCCAAGATACTGTAACTCAGAGGCGATCGCCTTTGAGGGTTGGTATAATACCTCGTAGGTTAGTATATCTGTTTCTTCTTCCCCTTTTTCTAGGAAGGCATGAACGGTTTTAGCAGGCTGAGTTAGGGCTCTATAGCGCAACAACTCTACCAGATTGGAAAACTTCTCTTCAAGGTCTGAACATCTGATATTTTCCAAGTTTCAAGCTCCTTGGTATATAGCGTTTTTCAACGCTTATTTGCTCCCTTTCAACAGTTTTTTTACTGTTTTAACTATACTTCGGTGTACTTACGTTTCTGAGCCTTGAGAGCGCCCTCAATTAAGCACAACTAACAAAATAGCACAAAAAAAACTACCTGTCAACTCTAATCGTAACTAAATTCTGCTTGACTCTCGCCCAACCATAGCTATATATCCTTCTTTTGTCACTTTAGAGCTGAATCGTAAAGTAAATCTTAATAAGTCTGAAAGCCTTGCTATGATTGTTTTTTGGTTATTAAATAGTTCAAATGTTCTATTTAAGCGCAAGCCTTATTATACAAGAATTACAGCGAGTTTACGAATCAGCTCTTAGGATAATCTAAGGAATTTCCGTCATTTCAGTCTAGGAAAAATCAAGGTTTGACTCCAGTTTGACAGAAGAGGGAACTGTTCCAATGCCCCATCATCCGGTTCATCAATCAATTCATCCAGCATTGCCAAGCTTTCCCGCACTCTACTAGCAGTGTTTCCCCAGCCTGCTTCAAAACCCATCTCTTGCAGCTTAAAGCGGAATTTGTCATAGGATTCGCTGTCTGGGCGATCGCTTACAAATTCCAAAGGCAACTTCACCTGCTCTGACAGTTGCTGCTGATTCTGAATGCGCTCGTTAATCAGCAAACGTCCCCGACCTTGGGGTTGTAGCGATTGACAAAGCTTTTGCCATTCCCTCCACTTCTGGCAAGGTAACTACTTGAGTAAAACCTGTTTCACTCAACACCTTTTTCCACTGCTGGCGACTCAGCAGTGGGTAGTCTGGTCGTAATTCATAATCGTTCTAGCGATTGACAAAGCGATGGCGTCTAAGTAGGTGGGCATAAATAAACGTTAAAAATCAAAATACTAAAATGAAGCTGAAAGCCTTTATTAAAGGGGTTTTCAGCATTTTGAATCTCAATCGCTATTTTACGGATAATTAAGCCCACCTACTTATTTAATAGACTTTCATCTTCCAGAATAATTTCCTGGGTGTAATAAATCAGCTTCCCTAAATGAGAATAATGATAAAAGTATTCTTATTTTTTGTGGTTAGTGCAGTATTCATTAAAAGCAGCCAGAATTTCGTTGCGCAGTAAGTACCTGGGTTCTGCGCTTTTTAACTGGCTGCTAAACTGACGTAGATCGCTCTTTTCGTCACTTTCGAGAACATCCTGAATTAGGTTGAGCATTGAAACTCCCCAAATACAAGTCAACTATATTGAAACCAACAACCCTATAAAAAATTCCTCTAAAGAATAGTGATTCCCGCGCACTACCGATCAGGAATAGATATTCTTTTAGATATATGGACAACGTTCTCGCAAAACAATTTTTTTGGCATAAATTAAAGATTAAAGCATGTAAAGCTGCCCATACTTCTGCTGGATGTAGCGGATGAATGGATCGATGCGTAAAGCAGTACCAGTGACGCTCTTAATCAATTCAGCCGCTGTGTATTTGCAACCATGTTGGTAAATATTGTCCTTCAACCAATTATGGAGCGTACTAAAGTTTCCTTGCTCAATTTTTGGTATAATTTCAGGTTGTTCCGTTACTGCGGCTTCAAAAAACTGGGCGCTCATCAAGTTCCCCAACGTATAGCATTGGAACATTCCCCCAATCTGACCTGTGTACCAGTGAACATCTTGCAACACCCCGTCACTGTCATTCTGGGGAACAACCCCTAAATCTTCACGATAGCGTTCATTCCAGGCTTCCGGTAAATCCCTCACCTGTAGCCTACCCTCAAGCATCATCAGTTCTAAGTCAAAGCGGATCATGACGTGGAGATTGTAAGTCACTTCATCAGCATCCATGCGGATTACAGACCGTTGCACCTTGTTGATGGCCTGATAAAAGGCATCGAGGGAAACATTACCCAGTTGGGAGGGGAAGTAGGATTGTACTTGGGGATAGAAAAATTTCCAGAAGCCCCAACTACGCCCAACTATATTTTCCCAAAGTCGGGACTGGCTCTCATGGACACCCGAGGATGTCCCACAGGCAAGAGGAGTGCCTTCCAAATCTCGTCTAATTCCTTGCTCATAAAGACCATGACCCATTTCGTGGATGCTGCTAAATAGAGCCTGACTCAGGTCATCTTGATCAACACGGGTCGTAATGCGCACATCACCGGTAGAGAAGTTTATCATAAATGGGTGATGGGTTTGGTCTTGCCTTCCCCGCTCAAAGTCATACCCCATTTGCTTCATGACCTTGAGAGTCAAATCTAACTGTTGCTCTTCAGGATATCGTTGGTGTAAACAGTTATCATCGGTGCTACTTTGGGTAGTAATAGCCTCCACAATTGGCACTAATTCCTCTCGCAACTGAGAAAAAAGCGTCCGCAAAATAGAGACTTTCATGCCATAGTCAGCAAAGTCAATTAAGGGGTCAGCGATATGTTCGTAACCAGGGAAAAAATAAGCCATTTCACGGCTGAGGTCAAGGGTTTTTTCTAAGTAAGGGCGCACCGCTGCAAAGTCGTTGGTGGCTCTTGCCTTTACCCAAACACTGTACGTTTCTGTCCGATGTTCAGAGAATTCTCCCATAAATTCCGCTGGCACCTGCACGGCTCTGTGGTAATTTTTTCTAGTGCAGCGGATTAGGCTAGCTTCGTCAGAAAAGTAAGGTAGAGTTTCTTCATAGGGGCGTAACCCTTCCAGGAGTTCGCCCATGGCTGGGTCAGTAAATTTACTATGGGCAATTTTTTGTAGAGTAGCCAGTTGACGTCCCCTCGCAGCTGCACCACCGGGAGGCATATAGGTTGCCTGATCCCAGTACAACAAAGATGCGGCTGCTTCTAAGTCGTTAATTTCACTAAGGCGTTTTTTGAGGTTGAGAAGTTTCGGTTGAGTTTTTTCGGTAGTCTGCATGATGCTAGATTGACACATTCAGGCTATTAGTTTAGGGTTACGGTATTTTGCCGAATAGTAAATGTACACCTGACGACCGAAAAGAAAAATATTACCCACAAAAATGTCCGATACTAATAAATCAGACAAGTGGGCTGAAAGCTAAGACCAAGTTGCGTTTTTCAAGTGCAATTTACTTGTCGGACAATGGCGAAATAACCAAGTCCTTATTTCCTCTCGTTACGATTTAAGCTGCAACTTGGTACGAGCACTCTGGTAAAGCTGAGTAACTGACTCAGATGCCAATGGCTATGAAAACGTCATACCCATAGCTGAGTGTAATAGCATAGTATACGAACTACTATTGTGCCATTTCTTAAGGACTTATTAGTATAGTGTAATCCCTTAAAACCAGACAATCGCTCTAGCTATTGGCACAGGGGTAAGTATTCCTACCGACTGAAGCTCACAGCCACTAGCTTCGAGCTTGCCCAATACTGGCCGAAAGTAGGATGTCATAAGGATCTCTTTGCACTCTCATTTGGATCAGGACTTATGCACCCTTTCCGTGTAGAACCTCTGTAAATGTGAGGTGCGCTCTTACCATTAAGAATTAAATTCGCCACGGGTCGCACCTGAAGTTCTGTGCTCCACAGTTCGCTTTTTCCTATTATAGGACTTACGCAAATCCCTCATTTTAACGCTACCTGTAGGGTGGGCAAGGTTTTGCCCACCCTACCCATGCATTCTGTGCGTAAGTCTTGTATTAGTAAAAACCTATTAGTAAAAACCTATTAGTAAAAACCTATTAGTATTGGCTTCAGGGGCATAAGTCCTATGGATACAAGCCTTTTAGCTTTTAGCTTTTAGCTTTTACCTTCACCAAAGGCCATCCCAATCGAGTTGGCTGTTCGTATATCCGTTTGAGGGTATTGATGTCTCTAGCAGAAATTTTCGGGGGATTGCGAACTTGGGAAAAGTATAGCGCATCAGTTTCTAAAGGAGAATGACCCCAAATACCTAGTGCATGACCGAGTTCGTGACGGGCAGTGGCAAGGGTGTAGTCAATGGATTGCTGAGGAGAGAGAAGTATGGTAAACTTATGTAATAATAAATTATCTACTATTTGCTCTGGTGCCCTGATGGATTGCGCCAGGTAAAATTCATAGCTAGTAACGGCTGAGCGAGCGCGAGACCAATCAAAGGTTCCAGTCTCACGATTCAAGTCAACTTTTAGAGGAGGATGCGATCGCAAAATCGATATATCTGCTAATTCCTGCTGGTCAACTAGTTCTAGGGGTAAATAAACCCCCCATTCTGCCACAGCCTTTAGCACCGCATCAACCCACTGTTGGAAGCGGTCGTGCTTAGCATCAACCACAGCTGGTGGTTGGGGGTGTTCCACATAAACCTTCACGGGAAACTGAGACCAGATCAGATAACCTAAGGGAGTCGCGTTGATTTCAGAAAAATAATCACCGCTGGCGGTAGGGTCTTGCCACTGGTCAAGGGGAGTTGGTAGAGGGTGAGGCTTAGGAGCTGGTAGGGCAGGTGAGGTTACTGGCATCGAAGCCACCATAGCAGAGGAGGCTTCTGTTAATTGGTTAAACTTTGGGTATAAACCGGCTGCGGTGCTGGACTGAATCAACATCACTAACAGACAAGTAACACCCCCTAAAAAGAGGGCTATCCATAGCTGCTTATTGTTTTTATGCCACCTACTACCCAAGGTTGAACACTAATTATTTACTGGTTTAACCAACCTGCACTTAAAATCACTGTCAAGCTCATAAAGGTAATCGCCAAGATCCAGGTCACCCGGTTCAGGGCTTTTTCGGCACTCTTGGTGCTGGTAAACAGCTGAGCTTGACCACCGATACCGCCAAGGCCATCTCCCTTGGGACTATGGAGCAAAACCAAAATAATCAGACCCAAGCCAGATAAAACCCAAATAATTTGCAGGATTTGATTAACCATTCTTTTGACAATATTACGGCATTGAGAAGTTGTGATCTCTCCCTTGGTTAAAACAAAGGAGTTTTCAACTTCGTGTGTTATAGAGAAACTCGCACGGGTGTCCGATTACTACGGACTTCCAACTCAGCGGGTTGGATCATAGAACGCCCAGTCATTTCTTGTGGCTGGGGAAGCTGCAAGATTTCCAAGATGGTCGGGGCAATATCTGCCAGACATCCATCACAGCGCAATGCAACTTCTGTACCATGTCCAGGGATTTTTAATTTTTCCCCTTCTACTAGGATAAAGGGTACTGGGTTGGTCGTGTGAGCTGTCCAAGGATTACCTGTCTCATCACGCATAGTCTCGGCGTTACCGTGGTCAGCAGTAATCAGGGTAGTGCCACCAACTTTAATAATCCTATCAATTAAGCGTCCTATGCAGCGGTCTACAGTTTCCACTGCTTCTATGCAGGCTTCCACATTGCCAGTATGGCCCACCATATCAGTGTTGGCATAGTTAATCACTACCAGGGAGTAAATGCGTTTTTCGATGGCTGCGATCACTTCATCGGTTACTTCCTTAGCTGACATGGCTGGTGCTTTATCATAGGTTGGTACCATCGGACTTTGCACCAATTTCCGGTCTTCACCCTCGAAGGGAACTTCTAGACCACCATTAAAAAAGTAAGTGACGTGGGCGTATTTTTCGGTTTCCGCAGTTCGGAATTGGCGCAACCCATGCTGGGCAATAACTTCCCCCAGAATATTAGTCAAGTTCTGAGGTTCAAAGGCGACCAATACCGGAAGCTTGGGGTCATACTGGGTAAAGGTGGCAAAGGTTAGGGGTTTGATCTGCTCCCTTTCAAAGCCATCAAAGTTAGGATCCACGAAAGCTTGGGTAAGCTGTCGGGCTCTGTCTGGGCGGAAGTTAAAGAAAATTACTCCATCTCCTGCTGTTACAGCTCCAGGAGCAAGCCGTGTGGGCAAGATAAACTCGTCAGTAATTTCTGACTCATAAGACTCCTTGAGGAATTGTACTGCTGAGATCGCATTTCCAGGACCATCCTGAGTCATGACTTCATAGGCTTTTGAAATCCTTTCCCAGCGTCGGTCTCGATCCATGGCGTAGTAGCGACCACTAATGGTGGCTATGGATCCAATGCCAACTTGATCAATATAATCCTGAATTTTTTGAATTGCTTCAATGCCGTCGGTCGGTTTAGTATCACGACCATCGGTAATCGCGTGGATATAAACTTCAGATAGATTTTGGGCTTTGGCTAGGGCTAGCAATCCTAGGAGGTGATTGAGATGGGAGTGTACCCCACCCTCAGAACACAAACCCACGATGTGCATCTTCCCACCCCGAGATTTAACCTCTCGGCATACTTGCACAAGAGCTTGGTTATCGTTTAAAGTGCCATTTTCCACCGCATCAGAGATGCGCACCAGTTCTTGAGGCACCACACGCCCAGCACCTATATTCAAGTGCCCCACTTCCGAATTGCCCATTTGACCCTCTGGGAGTCCCACGTCCTTTCCAGAGGTGCGAATTAATGTACTCGGATAGGCAGCCCAGAGGCTGTCCATTACAGGGGTCTCTGCTAGGGCTATCCCATTGGCATCAGTTACTTCGCGGTAACCCCAACCGTCTAAGATAACTAGCACCACAGGAGAAACAGGTGCTTGCCTCATCATATCGCCTTTTATCCTACTATTAATTGCACCGCGATCATATCATTCAAAATCCGCATATTCATGATAAATTTCAATTTTTATTAGGTTTCGGCTGGTGGAGTGAGGATAATGCTTAAATCTCCTGCTAGCAAAGGTTTTGACTACCCCAAGCTAATAGGAATTTATACTCGGTAACTAACCTTTGTATACAATTAAATGGGCGTGCAGGCACGTGTTTGGATCAGGGCGACTGTTAGCCTACACTTACAACTAACAAAGGTGTAGAAAGGTTACAAATATTAATTTCTATCAACATGCCTATAAAATTGTGATGTATAAAGTAATGCTTATGAAGGTGCGATCGCATTTCCCGATATGACTGCCAATCTAACTTCCGCAGATTCCAGCCCGAGCTTGATTTCCCCTACCATTTCTCGACCACAGACCCTAGACTCCTTCCCGACTACTTCCCCTGTGAAACTGGGAGTGATGGCTTCCGGAAGTGGCAGTAACTTTGAAGCAATAGCTAGTGCGATCGCTAACGGCCAACTCAATGCCGAAATCAGCGTGCTCATTTACAATAATCCAGGCATTAAAGCGTTAGCTAGAGCCGAAAAATACGGCATTCCAGCGGTTCTACATAATCACCGGCACACCAAAAAACGGGAAGATTTCGATCAACAAATTGTCGAAACTTTACGACAGTATGAGGTGGAGTGGGTCGTGATGGCTGGTTGGATGCGAGTGGTCACACAGGTACTCCTAGACGCTTTCCCTAATCGGATTCTCAATATCCATCCCAGCTTATTACCTAGTTTCAAAGGTGTGCGGGCGGTGGAACAAGCCCTTGAGGCTGGGGTAAAAATTACAGGGTGTACGGTTCACGTGGTCAGTCTAGATATTGACAGTGGTCCAATCCTTTTCCAGGCAGCTGTTCCTGTGCTACCCGATGATACCCCAGAAACCCTCCATGGTCGGATTCAAGTCCAAGAACATCGGATTTTAGTCGATGCGATCGCATTAATCAATTGTTAATTGTTATTTGGCAAAGGGAGTAGGGAGTAGGGAGTAGGGAACAAGAATTATCACAATTTATTTCAGATTATTATTTAATTGTTATTTAATTATTATTTTTTATTGGATTTTAAATTTTCTATGTTTTATTTTCTAAATTACCCAATTTCCATACCAAGCTAGACACAAAGTTAGTGACGATATGAGCCACAATTGGTACGAGTAAATTGTCTGTTGCTACCGCACTATACCCCAGAAGCAAACCAACTAGGGTAGCCCAAACTACATAGGGCCATTGTTGGATGCCGCTTAGATGCAAAATCCCAAATAGCATACTGGAGGCTATGATACCGATAGCATTCAACCCTACTGCTGGCAACATGACACCCCGAAACAGTAATTCTTCACTCATACCGGGCAATAGTCCTAGCCACATTAAATCTGGTATGATTAGGGGCTTGAGAATTAACTTTAGGTATACTTCTGCACTCTGGCGATAAGCTGGCCAAAGACAATACACTAAGCCACTGGCTCCAGTAATTCCCAACCCCATGGCTAGTCCTATAACTAGGGCATTGGGGGTAAATTTGATGGGCAGGAGAGTCAGCTTGCCTAGTTGCAGCCATAGCTTGGCAAAGATGAGTAACACTACGGCAGTTATACCCATTGCCACTAGTACTTGGATGCGGGTTAGGGGTTCAAGTTCGGGATTATCGGGAATTTGTTTTGTCACTAGGAGAAATGTAAGCGACGCAGGGATGATAGGGATGGACTCAGAGCTTTAGGACTGATCCCAGCACGATGGCTAACCAGCAAGCCTAGAGCCTCTAAATATGAGTTTACTCGTATAGCTTTAATTCCCAAAGGTTCTGGAGGTACTTCCATGGTAGTTTGGTTTTCTTCAACCGCAATGATCTGGGTTTGCAGCTGGCTGAAGCTTAACATTGCACTACCACCACAGGCGGTTGCTGGTATCACAATCGCATCTACATCATCAGCCCAGATGTCCCCTGGTTTTGAGGAAATCCTTTGAGAATCTGGATTAGCAAGGGAGGAGGGGGAATTTTTTTGGTTGACGACAAATTGGGGAGCGCGACTCAATCCTACTAAAACACAGGGTAAGAAGGTATAGCCCAATTCCTCTGCTGCTGAACGGGGTGACAAATTAGGATCGATGGGTAAAGGCATCAATGCTGGTGCATGAGCACAGGGAATTTGAAAGGTACGAACAATCAAGTGACTGATAATGGCTTCAGCACCAGCAAGGTGGTCTACGCCTCGGCCATGACGGTAATCTTGCAATGCTTGACTATCCATGTCATCGGGAAAACGCACGACTACTGCGATCGCATTTGCTCCGGCTTGCTCAATCAAGACTTGGGCTGCTCGCAATAAACTATCGGGATTTCCAATTGTTCCCCAACTCGCTCCAGATGCTGCTGTGCGCAGTTCTACATTTAAGGGAGCATCTGTGACTACGTAGTCGGTTAGATTCAGTCCTAGGGTAGCTCTGGTGGCATCTGCTGCTTGTAGGTGTCTCAACCGTAGTTCTGGTTCAATCCCCTGATCCAGGAGTAATCCCACTCGGTTCTGATGTACAGGGCGTAATCCCCAGCATCCAGCGGCAAATTTGTCAAGTCCATAGCCTTCCACATAGAAGGCGTTGGGTAAGTTCCAGTACAACTGGGCACCATTGAGGACATTGGGATGGGTGATTAAGCGATCGCACAAGTTAGCGATCGCTCTAGCCACTGGCAAGGCATCCCCGGCATAGCCACCAATCGACGCTCCTACACCAGTAGGAATGATTAAAACAACGGTATAGGGACGTTGATTCACTTACTATTCGGTGATTTTGTTACAATCGCCTCTACCGTAGCTTTCTCCTGCTCAGGGTCTACATGAGTAACTGCCCAGCGCAGGGGTTCTCCCCGTTCTTGTAGTTCTGCTTCAATAGCTTGGTGCAGTTCCTTAGGGGACTCTTGGAGGTCAATTTCTGCAGTAATGAAATGGGTTGTCATTGTTTTCTCCCTAATTTGATTAGGATAATCTGGCTATCCTAATCTATCTAACCATTACGTCTAGCTATTAGGCTAATGGTATTTGATTATATAGCAGCACTGACCTGATCACGGCTGACCAAACTGCCTGTCGTACACTTCATCTTCTTTTGAGGTGTCAAATTTGAGGTTAGAGCGGGGATAAGCTACACACAGCAGCACATAGCCTTCTGCTTGGAGTTCTGGGCCTAAACCCATGCCATCGGCTTGGTCTACACTGCCTTCTCCTACTCGTTTGGCAGCGCAAGTGGTACAGACTCCAGCGGTGCAGGAACTGGGTAAATCTATCCCTGCCCCATGGGCAGCTTCAAGAATTTTTTGATCCTCTGGCACCTCTATAGTGTATGTGTTGCCTTCGTGATTAAATTCGACGGTGTAAGTCTTGGGCATTGTATCAGTTTCGAGCTTGATACTCCCAATCCTATGAATAGGACGGGGAGGGTCACTGGCTTATTTTAGCGCTTTGTGGCATCCAAATTAAGCTGCTGACTTCATTGGTCAATTGACTTGAGTACAAGGGACAACTCTATATTACAATTTGTTTTAATTGTCAATAGATATTGGGTTTTTTTTTTAGCTATCAATATTGGTAAGGAATTAGACCGATAAATAAGTTTAGTAACTATGTCCAAAAGCGAAATGTCAAAATATATTTCTTGTATCATAATATGACGGTTTATAAATACAAAAAAACAGAAAATAGTTCAAAAATTAGCATCGGATATTGAAAAATATATGAATATATAAAAGCTTAATACACGGCTATTTTTTTTGACGATAACTTTTTTTATACCGTTTATCCTTTAAATAAGGATTTTAGAGTTATTAAAACGAAAAAAATTATTGAAATGATTAAAAATAATGGTAATCTATATAATCAGTTAAAGACTATTCGACAGAAATACTATCAAACATGTTGTGTACAATTTAATTAGTAAACACCACCGTAAAATCCAAAACTACCAGCAATGGTATGTCTAACATCAACAAGCGATTGAAACGCCTTTATTGGGAATTCTATAAAACTTTACCGATGCCCTATCTGCGTACAACTCAATTAATGTACGCGGGCTTTCAAACTCTCGTCTTCTTTCAGGTAAGAATATTATAAGCGGACTTAATCGAATCAGCATGAACACCAATCTTACCTTTCTTGGTCTCGGCGTTATGGGTGGATATATGGCAGCCAATCTTGCCCGTAGTGATTACTCCAGCAGTAATTACCCCACTATGGCTTGGAATCGCACCCCCGATCGTCCAGGAGTCAAGATTGCTGCTGATGCTGGAGCCAAGGTAGTCTCATCGATCCGGGAAGCTGTCGAGTCAGCTGACATAATTTTTTCTTGCTTGGGGGATGTCCCAGATGTGGAAGCCGTTATGCTTGGAGCTGAGGGAGTGGCTGAGTATGCCAAACCCGGTACTCTAATTGTGGATTTCACCACCATTGGACCAAATGCAGCCCAGGAAATCAATGGGGAACTAAACAAGCATAACCTACGTTTTCTGGATGCACCAGTTTCCGGTGGGGATATCGGAGCCAAAAATGGTACCCTAACCATTATGCTTGGAGGCGAGCAGAATGACTTCGAGGAGTGTAAACCCCTACTGGAAATCCTTGGCAAAACCATTCGCCTTTGCGGTCCGGTGGGCAGCGGTCAAGCCGTTAAACTGTGCAACCAGGTGCTTTGTTCTGTCCATATGGTAGCCCTATGCGAGGCAATGAAGTTGGCAGAACATCAAGGAATTGACCCTAATTTAGTTATTGAGGTTTGTAGCACAGGTGCTGCTGGGTCATGGGCGTTATCCAACTTAGGGCAACAAGTCGCTGAGTCCAACTTTGAGCCTGGTTTTATGATTAAGCACATGGTCAAAGACCTCAGGCTTGTGCTCGAAAGCCTCCAGTCTTCTAGTCTGGATTTAGCTGGAGTTGAATTAGCTGACCGTCTTTTCAAAGTTGTTCAACAACTTCACAGTGGTACAGGAGGTGAACAGGGAACTCAAGCCATGATCCGTGCTTACGGTGAACTCAGAAGCTGAAACGTTAGTCTAGCTGACTTCTGACTTCTGACTTCTGACTTGCGCGTAGCGCTATACCAAGTATTTCTTGAGATTTTTCCAACACTTGATCAGGGTCAAAGGGTTTAGTGAGGTACATATCTGTGCCTACTTCTTTACCCTTTTGTTTATCAAACTCTTGTCCCTTAGCCGTTAGCATGATCACATAAACATCGTTCATATACAGAACATTTTTGATCTGATCACAGACATCAAACCCACTCATTTTCGGCATCATTAAATCCAGAAATACCAGATTAGGTTGCTCTGACTTCACTTGCTCTAGGGCATCTTCACCATCCTCAGCGGTAAGTAATTCTACGCCTTCATCCTCCAGGTCTTCCAGGGTTTGTTCGATCAGGAGTCTCATATAAGGTTCATCATCAACGATCAAGATTTTTTTAGTCATAGAGTAGTCTGCTGGGTAAAGCATTACCTGTTTCTACACCAACACATTTACTTGATCAAGTCAGCTATTCCGGATGCTTTGCTACTCAATTGTTAGGGCTTTTAGGCATTTATTAATTAATTAGGACTAAGTATTCAAGCGGACACAATCTAAAAGTCGCTTGAGCTAAAGTACGACAAAAAATTCCCCACACCAAAAGGCAATGGGGACATACTGGAGTTGTTCTAGTTGCCGGAAGCTAATAATGCCCTGTATTAAAACCTGATCAAGCCAACAGTCTTTTCAGTGTTTACAACACAACCGTTGCATCTGAGGAAAACTGTTTTAGAAGACTACTTTAGAAGACTACAGCGGAATTGGTTCTGGTAAAGACGTCTATATCTAACCCCCTATTTAATACTGCAACTTCCGATCCATCAACCGATAAAAAGCCAGTGAAGGCGTCGTAACTTACATCAGTGCTGCCTACAACTACGATCGCATCACTTCCTACCTCGAAGTCGAGGATAATATCCAAGTCTCCTTCTAAGAACTGATCTGCGAAAAATTCGTAGATATCGCTGCCGCCGCCACTGATCAGAACATCGGATCCTTCATTGCCAACAACAACATCATCTCCTAAGCCGCCTCGAACAATATCATCTCCGAGACCGCCGAAGACAAAGTCAGATCCTCCAGCACCCTGGATGTTATCGTCTCCGCACGATGATATGAGAGCGAG
>NZ_JAAHHS010000309.1 GCF_010692395.1 Moorena sp. SIO3H5 | reverse complement strand
CTGATACTTTTAACCCGGACAAACCATGACATCATAGACATTGCTGTCTATGGTGTCAGATACGCTGAGTACTACATCCCCAACATTGTTGAGGAAGGTGGTATCCCACATCGCCTTTCGGCAAAGCCGACGCTACGCGAACAGGAATATCCCAACGGCTCCATTGAAATCTCGATGGATTTCATAATTACATTTTGGACATTTGAAATTCTTAGAACTACCAAGTTTTCTATGAATATGTCCACATTTTGTACAGGTTTTTGAAGTGTACTCTTCTGTCATTCTCACCAATCTGGAACCATACCGGTTACACAGATGTTCTAATATTTGCGAAAACTGATAAAATGCCCAGGTCATCATAGCCCTAGCCGTTTTACTCCTCAATTTACGCTTTTTCTTTACAACCATCTGAGAAGTCTCAAATGTAGGCAAGATAATTACGTCATAGTTTTTGGCTAAATACGAGGCAACTTGTTTATGGATTTCAGTTCTTAGATTTTTAATCTTAGTTCTGAGTCTTTCCATTGCCGCTTTTAGTCGATAACGTTTATGCTTGTTTTTGTGTCCCTTAGCCTGATCGTGATTACTTTTTATTTTGTCTAAATGAGAGCAAAGTTTGGCTATCCTCTGAAAGTCATCAATTCCAAATTCAAGAAATTGATTTCCATCAAATCCTGTCATGAATGTTCTGACGCCAGGGTCTAAAGCTACCACTTTTCTGGTAAGAGTAGGCTCTGTTGTAAATTCAACTGGAAAATGAGCGAACCATCTTCCTTTGTTGTAAGTCAGTTCCGTAGAACCGTCTGTCAATATACAGTGATTATTACCTTTAAACTTAGGCTTCGGTAAATGTTTAGTCGTGGAGACCATCCATCTTCCCCCTTTGTAAGCTGTTGGATCAAACTGAATTGTTTGTTTTTGATCCCTTACACTACGGAACTTTGCTAACTTTAGACCAGCTTGTGGATTGGACTTTCTTTTTTTACCAATACCTATGAACTTCGGTTGTTTAGCCGTTCCCTTCCAAGCTGTATAAGCTTCCATGGAAGCGTTATCTAGTATTTTAGAAACATTTAGGCTTTTGCACCACTCAGGGATTAACCCAGATTGTTTTAACCAAGTTCTAAAGCCATGTTTTCCTCCTTTCTTTCCTACCTTTGTATAACCCTGGTTCTTATTCAGTTGCTCGATTGATATGTTGTAAACTTTCCTGACAGCGGCGACCCACTTCTTCCAGATTTTATCAAGATCCTTGTTTGGATATACTCGGTAAGTCGTTGTCTTCAAGGATTTTGTTTTTATATTTCCTGAGTCCATACAATCGACAACTGAAGACATGGATGACCGCGAGTACATCTTCAACCATTTCTTGTTCTGGGCTGAGGTTCTTTTCGTCGAGAACCAGTATTTTGGTTTGGAATTTAGAACACAGCCATGAGATAAGATCGAACCCAAAGCGACAAAGCCTATCTTTGTGGGCAACGACAACATACTTGCAAGAACCGCCGATAACTCTGTCCAGTAAGGCTTGAAGACCTTTTCTTTTAAAGTTGAGTCCGCTCCCGATGTCAAAGATGATTTCTGCGTCTGGATAACGAGACTGGAGAAACTGTACTTGTTGTTCAAGATCGTTCTTTTGAGAGCGGCTTGAAACTCTGGCATACAAGATAGTAGATCGGTCTGTCCTAATTTTTTCTGATGGGATAGAGACAACTGAATTGAGGTCGTATCTTCTTTGTCCCCCAGGAGTTTTGATCCCTTGAATTTTACCTGACTCAAGCCATCGTTCAAGTGTTTTGGTACTAACCCCGAGCCTGTTGGAGGCGACTCGGGGAGGAACGTAATTGACTGATCCATCCATCTGAAGCTGTTTGATCTGTTACTTGATCACTGTAGTCTAGGATGTCAGGAAATGTCAATTATGTCGGGGAAATTCTTTAACAGGAAGTACTCCTCAATCGAGATTAAAAGACTAGATTAGAGGAGTACATAGCAATAGGGGCGTACAGGGCCACATTTTGGTGGCAAGGGATAATAACAGGGGTTGGGACGAGGTAGGGGAACAGGCTTGGCAATAATAGAAGGCTTCGGCTCAGGCATTGGGCTTGGATGGGGATCAATCCTTAGATCTTCGATTTCTTTGATGTCTATCATGTCCCTGATGTCCACCGGATGTGCGATCATCCGACCACCTTCGAGTGAGGACAACTCCTCAGTGTTTATTTCCTGAAGATTTTCCAGGTTCTCAATTTTCATTGATTTTTTCTCCTTCTTGATATAGTTGATGAATAGATGAGATTTCAATATTTCTCATCTTGGTATGCTATAATTAGTTTATGCAATTATGTTATAGTGTTGTCGCCAAGTTGGCTTTTTTAAAGTAAGTATTAGCTGATAGCTGATCGGATAATTTTTAATAACAAAAAAATTCGCTCCCTGCTAAGGCCAAGTAATGGAAATCGGGAGCATGTCAACTTTGTAATTAGGTACATAGATCCCCCCTAACCCCCCTTAAAAAAGGGGGGAACTAGATTGAAAAGTCCCCCTTATTAAGGGGGATTTAGGGGGATCTGAATCAGGGATTAACAAAATTGACATGCACCCTGGAAATCCTTAGCAAGGGAAGCGAATTAGTTACTATCTGAAAATCCCTGTATTGGGCGGAAAGCACCGAAAACTAACTGATGATTGCTAACTTGAAAGTTAAGGTCACTATGCTATAACACTATACTTATAAAGTATACTTGTATAGTCATGATCATAGTGTAAGTATTCAGCTATCAGCCTATAAAATAAGCTGACTTCTGACTTCTGACTTCTGCTATAGCTGACCTTTTATCCCAAGATAAAAAATTAAAGAATAACAGGACAAATCTTTAACGCACTGATCGAAACTGCCTTGATATCTTTCTCAGGTAAAGGTCTAGGATAGGGATAACAGGGTGGAGGTGGTGGTGGTGGACAATAAGGATAAATAGGACGTTTTAACTCTGTGGGAGCAATACTAATATCGGCCAAATTTATTTTATGTGCGATCGGTTTATGTGCGATCGCTATCATGCCACCTTCAACAGAAGATAATTTATCTATATTTATCTCCTGTAGATTTTCTAAGTCTCCAATTTGCATGGAAAATTCTCCTTCTTCAGCTCAACAGTTGTTGATGTTGATGTTGATGTTGATGTTGATGTTGATGTTGATGTCGATGTCTGGGTGAAACATGTAATTGCTTCATTTGATTATTATTGTCCGATGTTAGCTTCTCTATGTCTTGCCAATTTGGCTGGAATAGGTTAATAATTTTAGGGAACAGGGAACAGGGAACAGGGAACAGGGAATAAAGAATCGGGAATCGGGAATCGGGAATCGGGAGTCGGGAGTCGGGAGTCGGGAGTCGGGAGTCGGGAATAGGAGTTGCTATACCCTAGGTGGTTTGTGTTGGGTCTAGCTGATGCGATCGCATACACCCACATCACACCCCTTTGAGACGATCCGACTGGTGACTGCTGCTGGCGAAAGCACCATCACATAAAGGTTTCAGCTCTACAACAAAAACTATCCTCTTGATCCATTACACTCAAGTGCCACAGTTGCAATTATTGGGATGCGATCGCATTGGGATATCGATAGATGAGAGCGAACAGCTTTATCCAGAGCAAACGACTACTGCTTTTGTCACCTATCATCCTGTCGCTAGATATTTTAGTGCGTAAGAGCGATCAGTAATGGGGTCGCGCTGAAATCCAGGCGACCTCTAATTTTTCTTGATAATTGCTAGAGAGTCGGTCAAGTATTCTCAGAAACCACGTTTTTTGGTATCTCAGAAACCCGGTTTTTTGAAAAAACCGGGTTTCTTGACCGACTCTCTAGGCATGGGCATAGCTCCTTTAGGCTAAATTTCAACTGGATTTGCTTTCAAAATATAGGTCTCTAATGAGTGAAACAAAGGATAAATCGAATTGGCATCAAGATTTTATTGCCAGTAATTTGCTGGTCATTGGCTATAATGCTTGGGCTGGTCATCTCAGTTGTGAGCGCGGCGCGATAGTTTGTAGCACAAATTCTCCAACATTGGGGGTTGGCGGAGAATCATTCAAAACCCATTTTGTCGGACGTTCTCGCCTGGCACCGTTCCTGAATGCCTGGTTAGCGACTCCTGACACTGCAATTTTGCCCCATCACTTTATGACTGCTCACATCTTGGAAGTTGTCGATAATTATGATCCAACCACAGAGGTTGTATTGTTGCTGGAGTCTTTCGATGGAGCAACGTTCTTTTACTTGAAAAACCTACCCATCACACCACCTCAATGCTACGAGCAAGTCTGTAAGACGTGGGATGAATTCCAGCCAGGAGTTGGCAATTGGCAAGAGGAACAACTTTCAAGGGTTGACATAAACCACATTAACTAATTATAGTAGCTAGTTATTCCTTTGTCAAAATGGCAAAGAGCAAAGGGTAAAGGGGATTTTTTGAAGTAGCTTGAAACTACCACAAAAAATTATTCGCCTTTATTTGTCAATATTGAATGCCACAAAGGGATTCAATGGTCGATCCCATTGAACGTGAGGTCGATGATTTACGGTCATTGGCTTTGGAAGGCCGCGCCTTGAATGCCGACACCATATAAAATCTACAACAGTCTTTTTTATCCAAACCATAAGAGAAACTATGCCCATTCACCATTGGGAAAATCTTAATACCTTTGCCTTCAAAGATCTCGATCCACAGCGCACAGTTGCCATTATGACAATGGGGTCAATTGAACAACATGGCCCGCATCTGCCCGTCGGCGTTGATGCCATGCTGGTACGCGGCGTACTGCATGGTATCCTGAAACGGGTCCCCGATGATATTACTGCGATCGCCCTGCCCGTTTTGCCTATTGGCAAGGCGATCGAGCATGAAAATTTTGATGGGACGTTATCGTTATCTACCGAGACTGTGATGGCATTGTGGCGTGAGATCGCTGCCAGCGTTTTCCGTACCCCGGTGCGCAAGCTGTTGATGCTGAATAGCCATGGCGGACAATCCGACGTTGCGCGCATTGTTGCCAGAGATTTACGCGCCCATTACAAAGCCCTTGTGGTGCCCGTGAACTGGTGGACATACAAAGCTAAAACTCTGTACCAAGACACTGAGTACACTCATGGTCTGCACGGCGGCGCGGAAGAGACCGCCCTGATGCTGCATCTGCACCCTGACCTTGTAAACCATAGGGAGATTAAAAACTTTGTGCCTGTATCTTTGGAACAGTCTCAGCAGTACCCGATGCTATATGGCTGTGGTGCCAAACAAGCCTGGATGGCCGAAGACCTACACCCCCAAGGCGCAACAGGAGACGCCACCATCGCCACACAGGAAGACGGCCAAAAACTTTGTGAGGAAGCTGTCGAGTCCATGATTGCTCTGCTGCAGGAGATGGTGGCGTATCAGATTTAAGGGATTTTGAGGATAATGAGAATGTGTCTTTACCTATGAAAGCTGCTGGTGCGCTCGTTCAAGTTAGTTTGCCTCCGCTGCATTTTGCCGCTAGCCTAATGAAGACATTATTGGCTTTTCTCGGGGACTTGACACCTGTTAAAGAATTGCTATATTGAGAATATATCAGAACAAAGCTTTTCTCACAATGAAAACAGCACTCGCCCTTACTAGCACAACCATAACCACCACCCACATAGGAGGGTTGTAAGGCACTGCATTGAAACTAGTCTTACGACTTTAGTTGCCCTCCAGACGAAACTCTGGGGGGTAATTTTTTTTAACCTGTATCCAAAAGGTCAAACGGAATGCTCATGTTGCTGACAATGTTTCTTGCAAAAAACACTACTACCACCACTACCACCACTACTACTACTACCATCACGCCTGGAGGGACGTGACGATTGATTGCACATGCAACTCATCTGTCCCTCCAAGCCTAGTTTGGAGGTTTTTTTATTGCCTTATTACTCAGACAACAGGAGAGATTAAAATGGCGGATCACCGTAAACTTGCAAGGGATATGGACTTGTTTCACTTTGAGGAGCATAGTCCAGGAATGGTGTTTTGGCACCCACAGGGGCTGCGGCTTTTTCGCAGCATTGAAGACTTGATGCGACAAGTTTATCAAGGGCATGGATTTGAAGAAGTGCGATCGCCCATTGCCCTTAGCCGATCGCTATGGGAGCGCTCAAAGCACTGGGAAAAATTTCGCCAGGGGATGTTTGTTGTCGGCAGCGTAGAGGCAGATACAGACGATGAATCAGCCCTATCCGTTATCAGTCCTGACTATGCGTTGAAGCCCATGTCTTGCCCTGCCCATATTGCCATTTATCAGTCCCGCAAGCGCAGCTATCGGGAAACTCCCATGCGATTGATGGAGTTTGGCATCTGCCATCGCAACGAACTGTCTGGCACATTATCGGGGTGTATGCGGCTGCGGCAATTTGTCCAGGATGATGCCCATATCTTCTGCCGAGCATCTGATGTGCAGAGTGAAATTAGTAATTTCCTCAATATGGTGCAGCAGGTTTATGCTGCTTTTGGCTACGATCAATTTTCCCTACAAATTTCCCTTAGACCAGAGCAGCGGCTTGGCTCTGACCGTCTCTGGGATCGGGCTGAGTCTGTGTTAGTTAAAGCGGTTCAATCCTTGGGGCATAGTTATAAATTAGCTCCAAATGAAGGGGCATTCTATGGTCCCAAGCTCGAAATTAGTTTGCAAGATCAGTTGGGGCGATCGTGGCAGTGTGGCACAATTCAAGTCGATTTTAATCTTCCTCAAGTGTTTGAGCTAGCTTTTGTGAATGAATTGGGAGAATTGGAGCGTCCTGTCATGCTACACCAGGCAATTTTGGGGTCGCTAGAGCGCTGGATTGGCATTTTGTTAGAGCACCACAACGGTGTTCTACCCGTTTGGACTGCCCCTACACAAGTCGCAGTCGCCTCTATTTCTGATAAAGCATCTGACTGGGCAGAAACAATTTTCTCTCGACTCAGGCAACTGGGGGTTAGGGCAGAACTTCACAACCAAGACCGCACAATCAGTAAGAAAATTCGTGAACTCTCTAAACGCAAAATTCCATTGATTGCCATTGTGGGTGAGCAGGAAGCCATGAGTCAAAGACTAAACCTTCGGTGTAATGGTGCCCTAAAACAACAAGAAATGAGCCTAGCTGAACTTGAGCATAAGTTAGCAGATCTCTCTATGCCGTAGCGAGTTGCAATCGCCTGGTACGTAAGACTTGGGATCAATTCCAACCAGGAGTTAGTGTTTGGCAAGACGAACAACTTCCAACAATCTGTCAGAACTGAGATCTCGATAAATTGGTGATTTTGGAATGGTTCATTCCCTAGAGACTGACGATGAAGGTTGAATGCTTCTCAAAATGGAATAGTATGGACTGCCTAGTAAACATAAATCTCACTGAGGTATTTTATGAGATTGAATGACTGTCACAATTTTCAGGATTTCCGAAAATTAGCGAAACGCCGACTACCAGGACCAATTTTTAATTACATCGATGGAGCGGCCGATGACGAACAGACCTATCGGCGGAATACTCAAGCCTATGAAGAGTGCGATCTTATTCCGAACGTGCTTGTCGGTGTGGAAAATGTGGATATGTCAGTTGAGGTGATGGGGCAAAAACTAGACATGCCTATCTACTGTGCCCCGACAGCATTGCAACGCCTTTTTCATCACGAAGGAGAGCGTGCGGTTGCGAGAGCTGCTGCAAAATATGGCACAATGTTTGGGGTGTCTTCACTGGCGACAGTAACCGTTGAAGAAATCGCAGAAATAGCAAACACGCCCAAGATGTTCCAGTTCTACTTCCATAAAGACCGTGGCTTGAATGATGCGTTGCTTGAACGCGCACGAGCAGCGAACTTTAATGTGTTGGCATTAACCGTCGATACCATTACTGGTGGCAATCGCGAACGGGATCTGCGTACAGGATTTACTTCGCCACCAAAATTAACCCTTGACTCCTTAATAAGTTTTGCCACTCACCCAGTATGGGCTTGGAACTTTTTCACAAAAGAAAAGTTCGATATGCCCCACTTGTCTGGTCATGTCTCGGCGGGAACGAATTTAGCAGTCTCTGTTGGCGATTACTTCTCAACGATGCTAGATCAATCCATGAATTGGAATGATGCTGAAAAACTCTGCTCACAGTGGAATGGGCAGTTTGCACTGAAAGGGATAATGAGTGTGGAAGATGCCAAGCGTGCTGTTGATATTGGTTGTACGGGTATTATGGTTTCTAACCACGGTGGCCGTCAGCTCGATGGTTCCCGCAGCCCCTTCGATCAACTCGCAGAAATTTGTGATGCTGTTGGGGATAAAATTGATGTCATTTGCGAAGGTGGTATTCAGCGCGGTACCCATGTGCTGAAAGCCCTATCTGTTGGAGCTAAAGCATGTTCAGGTGGGCGATTCTATCTTTTTGCATTGGCTGCTGCTGGGCAAGCAGGAGTTGAGCGTGTTTTAGGTAATATGCGCACTGAGATTGAGCGTGATATGAAATTGATGGGAGTGACCAAGCTCGATCAATTGAGTAGAGATAATCTACGCTTTCATCACTCACGATGAAGCTGCTTCATAATACACTTGTCCGAAAGTTGGCGACAAAGCCCACGACTTTTACATCTATGTCCACTCTTCTCGAAAAAATAGCCTCCGACGAGGTTATCAATACTGCTTATCAATGGTTGTGTAAAAAACGCCAACATTATCATCCTAATGCCGATGTCTGGCAGCTCAGACGATGGTGGCATGAGAAAAAGCCCATTCTACAGGCGCAAATACTTGCGGGCAATTTTCAATTTCGGGAGTTGCGCTTGATTCGAGGTGAGGAGAAGTCAATCGAATGGTGGTCGTCTGTGGATGCTTTGGTGTTAAAGGCCATGACTATTGTTTTGACCGAACACTTGAAACCGGTCCTTTCGCCACGGTGTTTTCACTTAGCTGGGAATGGTGGGTTGAAGGGGGCGGTGCGAGAGGTTGCGGCTAATGTTGAGGAGTATCCTTTTGTCTTTCGCACTGATGTGAAGGGATATTATGCCAGCATCAATCATGGGATTTTGATGAATATTGTGGGGAAATACATACAGGATGATGCTGTTTTACGTTTGTTATGGGGTTATCTGCGTCGCTATGTTTCGGATGGGGGTGAATTTATTGATATTACCCAGGGGATTTCTTTGGGGTGTCCGTTATCTCCCCTGATGGGTGCTCTATTTTTGAAGCCTTTAGATGACTGCATGGCCGAGTTGGGCTGCTTCTATGTCCGGTATATGGGTGCGACCTGGGGGCTATAAGGTGGTTATTAACCATTAGCCGAAAAGCCCCATGATGACAAGACATGAGGAATAAAAACCTCGTCATCTAAACTTCTATCACCATGCTGGTTCAACTCCAGAC
>NZ_JAAHHS010000308.1 GCF_010692395.1 Moorena sp. SIO3H5 | reverse complement strand
TCATCTCCCCATATTCCCCTCCTGGGAGGGGTTAGGGGTGGGTTCCCATCTCCCTATCTCCCTATGTCCCTATCTCCTTATCCAAGGAATCTACTATCTTTGAATGCAACTCGGTATCAGCACTCAGCACTCAGGGCACCTGAGATAATTCAAACCGATCAAAGCACCAAATGGTACAGCAATAGCAGATAATTGATTCTTGACGGCCAATAAATAATAAATAAATGATAAAGACTGCATGGGTGTTTCCCGGACAAGGTTCCCAGGCACCAGGTATGGGAGTTGACTTATTAGAGTTGCCCTCTGCAAAGGTTAAGTTTAAGCAAGCTGAGGAAATTTTAGGCTGGTCTGTTCTAGATATTTGTCAAGGGGAGTCCGATCAGTTATCTCAAACCCTCTACACTCAACCTGCCTTATACGTAGTTGAGAGTATCCTGGCTGATCTGCTTATGGAACAAGGGGAACGACCCAATCTAGTAGCCGGTCACAGTTTGGGAGAATATGTTGCCCTCTACACTGCGAGGGTATTTAACTTTGAGGCAGGGCTACGCCTAGTCCAACATCGGGCTAAATTGATGGATAGTGCAACTGAAGGCATGATGGTTGCTCTGATTGGCTTCAAACGCCCAGAACTTGAAGAAAAAATCCAGCAGATACAGGATGTTGTTATTGCAAATGATAACAGTCCTACTCAAGTGGTAATTTCAGGTAAACCAACAGCAGTTCAAGATTTGCTGAGTCAGATTAAAGTCAAACGGGCTGTTCCTCTAAAAGTGTCCGGTGCCTTTCATTCTCCCTTAATGGCTGAAGCAGCAACTCAGTTCCAGGAACTTTTGCTGTCTGTCCCCTTTGCTGATGCCCAGGTACCAGTATTATCAAATGTGGACCCTGTACCCACGTCAGAGGCAGCTACCTTAAAACATCAACTCCAGTGTCAAATTACTGGTTCAGTACGATGGCGAGAAATTTCTCTGAGGCTACCACTCGAAGGGATTGAGAAAGTGGTGGAAGTCGGACCAGGTAAGGTGCTGACTGGCTTAATTAAACGGATGTGTCCGAAGTTAATTTTAGAAAACGTTAATAGCATTGCTGATCTGCAGCAATGCTTAGTAGTAGGCTAACTCGAAGCCCTAAGCTCGACCATTATCATGTCTTGGATGGCGGCGCGATCCTCTTTGAAGCGCCGCTTTGATGAAATTTACCTAATACTTATCAGGGTGTAGAGATCACAAGTGTGGCAAGTTTGGGGAGATGGGGAGATGGGGAGATAGGGAGATGGGAGCGATTTTTATTAAGGGCACCTAACAAAGATTTCAAAATTAATAAGCAAAAATACTTATTCAATCAATTTCCTATCCAGAGGTGCGACCCGTGGCGAATTTAATAATTAGATGCGGAAAGCGCACCTATAGACATTTCACGCATCAGATGGGAATACCGCTGCATATCGCTTAAATCCAGAACCATTAGGTTTTTTGAGTTTCTCAAACTTACCTAACATTCTTGATTGAATCGCTTTTGAAATCAGAAAAATATGAGAAAATGCAAAATCACAGAGTAAATAAGTAAGTCAGTTGAGATTCGATGGCTCGAAAAGGTCTCTGGATTGGTGGTCTCTAGACAAAAAATCAACCACTTTTTCCTTATGCCTAGCAAACTGACTTGTGCTGACTTACCCCTGACCAGTCTAAGACTTTGATCCAACGGGTTTTGGTTAGGGGAAAGGGTTAGCTAAATAAGCATTTTTATAGCTGATTTATTTGCTCTATTTATTGTATTAACAATATCAATAAAACAAATCATTTTTATTGCCAAAGGAGTTGCCCATGCTTGAAATAATGAGTATTCACAAAGCTGATGAAATTAGTCAAATAAAAAAAACAAAAACTGGAATAATTAATGGTAAAATGGAACTCAATATAAAAATTAATGAGTTGCCTATAGCAAAAACTGTTAAAAACGGCTGGCAGGAATTTAATGTTGATTGTGATGGCACGATTTTTACGATTAAGGTCAAACCCAAAGTTTGGAAAAAAATCACGACTGCTAATGAGATGTATTCCATGTGGGTCGCTGTTATTACTGGCAAACTGGGAGCGAAAATTAACAAAGGGTTTCGGGTAGAGCAACCAGGCATTCAAGTATTTGAGAAAAAACCCAAGGCACCAAAACCAGATAAAGCACAGCTACAAGCCCAATCACAGGCACAGCTACAACCACAACCACAAGCTCAATCACACGAAGAGCTAGCCCAATCACAGGAACAGCTACAGGAGCACCTAGCCCAATCACAGGAACAGCTAGACCAATCACAGGAACAGCTAGCCCAATCACAGGAGCACCTAGCCCAATCACAGGAACAGCTAGACCAATCACAGGAACAGCTACAGGAGCAGCTAGCCCAATCACAGCAGCAGCTACAAGCACAAGCCTAAGCAAAGACTAATAATTGGGTATTAAACTGATTTAATTTGAACAGTTATTATCAAATTTCGTTAATCGTTAATTGAAAATTATTAAGTCTCAATTAACGATTAACAATTAACAATAGCTAATGCTCCGCCGAGTCGCTTCCTCAGCCACCAACCCAGAGAAGGTTAATGTTATGCTAGCCTAAATGGTTAATTGTTCATAGTGTTCATTGGTTTACAGGCTTTAGCCATGAGCCATTTCCTATAGGCTATCTCCATATGAGCGATCGCATAACTCATATCCTTCTGATTGATGATGACCCAGTATTCAGATTGGGTCTAAGGACTGCCTTGCAAGCTTTCCAGGAGCTGCTAGTTGTAGCTGAGGCTGATACTGGCACAGAAGCCTTATCAAGATTAGGGGCACTAGAGGGGACTAAGTCCGTGGATGTGGCAATTTTGGAACTAGCTTTGGGTGACCCTAATTCACGTGAAGGGATAACCTTATCAGGATTACCACTGTGTCAGGGATTACGGCGGGAGTACCCTAACTTGCCAATTTTACTACTGACCAGGGAATCTAAACCCACTGTGCTAGCAGCAGCTCAAGCATTGGGTGTCAATGGGTATTGCCCCAAAGGAGTCGCGATCGCTACCATTGTTGAAGCCATTGGTGAAATTACTGAGGGTCAATCCTATTGGCAGACACTGTCTAGCTTACCTACTGTATCTTATAAAGCTGCAGGTTTTGCTCCCTGGTATCAACAGTGGCGTAACTCAGGATTCCAACAATTTGAAGCAGCTTTAGTCCAGGTGAATAGTCAGCTGCAAAATCCTGGTCTTTCCAATTGGGATTGGCTGTTTTGGACTGGACGCCGTCGAGAACTATTGGTAGCCCGTTGGCTGGCGGATCAGCTATTACCCGCTAGCGTGATTCTGGTGGAACCGTCACGGGAGAGTTCCTTAGTGCCAATGCCTAAACCGGAAAGCTCACTGACTGTTGCGCCAAGGGCTCAATCCCAGCTTAGCCCTAAGGCACCACTAGTTGAGCGGAGAGTTGAGCGGACAATGGTAAAACTTCAATCTGGTTTATCCAACCTCTCTGGTGTTCCCCTAGAACTTGACATTCTCCAAGTAGAGAAAAGAGCAGAGTTACTTGGTTTAGTCTTCCAAACCTTTGAAGCGCTGATTGAAGATTTGCGCTTGTCTCAAGTAACACCGGAACAGTTACCTCACAAGCAACAGCTGATTCTGAAAGACCTGTGGGAAGCATCAGTAACAGATTTCTTCGGTAAGTATTATACCTTGTACACGGAAAATACTCAACTAGAAGTTGTCACTATTTTGGTGGGTAACTATCCCATTGTAAAAAAGGAAATTCTTGATAAAATTCCTCTAGTTATTGATTTATTATATCATCGGCTATTTGACAGCTCATTAATCATTGATAATGTCTCCTATCCTGCCCACACTCCCGAAGCAATTCAACGGTCAGAATTTATCCTGGACAATTTAATTATCCAAATTGCTAATGGGGTGATTCAACCGTTATTAAATCAATTAGCAGATGTAGAAAGTATTAAGGTAAATTTTTATCATCAAAATTTAATGTCATCTCGGGAAATTGCCCGATTTCGCAATAATCTCTCCTGGCGATATCGCCAAGATAAATTATTTGGTGAGCCACAAGCAATTTTCGAGAGTCGATATGATTTATTTATCCTAACTGACACTGGCATTAAACAAACCAGTATCTATGCTCCCCGGCGTCGGGAATTAGAACGGCTACGAGGTTTTCAGCTAGCTGTGACGTTAGCCTATGAGCTACGGGATGCTCTTTCTCCCCGTGTGCAAGCCGCTGTTACTTGGATTGGTAATGGTGTGGTGTATCTGTTGACCCAAGTCTTTGGTAGAAGTATTGGTCTAGTAGTTCGTGGTGTAATTCAGGGCATTGGTAGTAGTGTCCAAGAGGCCAGGTTTGGGAAAAATCCTGGACGTGGGAAGTAGGGGAAGACAGGGAAGAGGGGAAAGTAAAAAAATACCATGACATCCGGCATTGGGACTGATTCAACCCTCCCCACCTAAACAATTTTAGAAAACAATTTTAGAAGCCCCTGCCTTTAGGCATAGGTTTCATGACTCATTAACAGCCACACCCTTTTTACCATTACTCTCAGTATGTTCTACTACTTCCGATCCTAGAGGATTAGCTTGATGCTGAGATGGTGGCAAAGCGGGTTCTAATATTTCCCAAGCTTCTTTGGCAATGGGCAGATACTGATCGTGAGCGGCTTTAGCTTCAGCAAATTTTGTTAAGGTTTTGGCAAAATTTCTATCCGTTGCCAGTTTCATATGTTCCGGTGTCAGGGGGTCTGGGGAAAATAAGGCTTCGATCACTGGCCGTAATTCCACGGCTTGTTGGTAAGCTTGTTCCAAATTTACCCTTAAACTTGCTAAAGATGCGATCGCTTTTACTGACTGAATAATCTCTGCTTCTTCACCATCTGTATCACTGGTACCTAGTGGCTCAACTAAAATCAAATCGTCAGCACTCAAGCCATCGGCAAAGCTATCCTCATTGACGGTAGTGTCTTCTGAGTCTTCCATGCGCCTTTGGATCTCTTCCAGGGCTTTGGCTCTGTTTCTGGCATTGTCGGTTCTGCCTGGGACTTCAACGATGAAGCCGAGTTCCTTTAAATCCTTAGTTGTATATTGCACCGTAGCTTTTGACATAATGTTTACCCTAGTTTCAGTATCCGATTAGATTCATCCTACTTAGATTTATAGTACGCCTGATCGAGTTCCCCATGGAACATGGTTCCAAAACCGCAATGGAGTAAGCTATCAGCTATCAGCTATCAGCTATCAGCTCTGAGCTCTCAGCTTAAGCGCTACGCCCACGCTACTTGAGGTGCTATCAGCCATCAGCTCTCAGCCATTGGCCAACGGCTGACGGGTAACCACTGACCGCTGACCACTGACCGCTGACCACTGACCGCTGACCGCTGATGGCTGAGAGCTGATGGCTGAATACTGATAGCTGATGGTCTAGCTAAGAATTTTTGCTTACTAACTATTTATTAACTTTTGTAAAAATGAGCCTTCAAGACCTACAAAACTGATATATACGTCGCTACACTATGCAAAGTGTGTGTTTATATTGAATTTGAAAGTATTAACGGTGTGAGGTTTGTGGATCCTAGATGATTCCTATCCAACTAACTCTAAAAAACTTCCTCAGCTACCGCGACGCAACTCTAGACTTTCGCGGTCTTCACACTGCCTGTATTTGTGGTCAGAATGGAGCAGGGAAATCGTCCTTGCTAGAAGCCATTACCTGGGCGATTTGGGGACAAAGCCGTGTTGCTTCAGAAAACGATGTCATCAATACTGGGGCGAAGGAAGTCCGAGTAGACTTTATTTTTCAAAATAATCAACAAACCCATCGAATTATTCGGACTCGCCACCGAAAACAGGGGAGTTCCCTAGAGTTTCAAGTGGAAACACCAGATGGTTTTAAGTCTTTAAGCCAGAAAGGAGTACGAGCAACTCAATTATTAATAATAGCGAATCTGAAGCTAGATTACGATACCTTTATCAACTCCTCTTACCTGCGTCAAGGTCGAGCTGATGAGTTTATGGTCAGGCGTCCCAGTGAACGGAAACAAATTCTGGCAGATTTGCTCAAACTAGACCAGTACGAAAAATTGGCAGACCAGGCAAAGGATTTGTCAAAGCAGTTGAAAGGTCAGGTAGAACAGCTAGAGCAAAGTTTGCAGGGTATTAAAGAACAACTGGGAGAACGGGATGCGATCGCAAAGGAAACAGCAACCCTGGAAACTGCCTTAAACCAGCTGCAACAAGACCAAGACCAAGACGCCCAACAACTAAAACAATTACAAGGGATTGGACATCAGCGGACTACCTGGGAACAACAGCTGAACTTTGTGAGGACACAATATCGTAATCTTACTCAAGATTGCGATCGCATACAACAAGACATTGCTAATGCTGTTGCCCAACAAGAACAACTCTCTAAACTACTCTCTCAAGACCAACAAATTACTGCTGGTTATGCCGAATACCTCCAGCTACAAGAACAAGAAGAAACTCTTGCCGCCAAATTACAGACTTATCAGAAAGCGCAACAGCAACGACAACAACTCCAACAGCAGCTGAATCAAGAAATTAATCAACATAATCTGCAAATTCGTGATATCCAAGCTCAACTAGAAGCCTTGGGTACTCAAGAGCAAGAGATTCAAGATACCCTCTCCCGTTCAGGGGAAGTGGCTACAGCCCTGGCAAAACTTAAGCAAGCTCGTGAACGGCTCAAGCAGCTAGATAATTTACAACTAGAAGTCTGTCCCTTGTTGCAACGTTGTGGGTCTATCCAAAGCGAACTTGACCGGGTTCAAGCCAGACTCAGTGCCAAATTAGAAGAACTGGTTTCTTCTGAAAAACAGTTATCCCAGCAAGTAGCAACAACACCTCAGCTCAGACAGGCGGCACTTCAGTTAGAGGCTGAACTTGGGGAATTAGAGAAAAAGCGGGTCTACCTGTCTCGGTTACAGGACAAAGGACTAGAACGTCGAGGCTTTCGAGAACGCCTCCACGAAAACCAACGTCGCTATGAAAAATTACTGGGGGAACTGACCCAAAAAATCCAATTGCTGCAAGTTCAGAACGCAGTTTGTCCCTTATGCGAGCAGCCTCTAGATGCAGCCCATTCTGACCGGGTGATTCAGAAAACCACTGCTGAGCACAAGGATGTTCAAGATCAATTCTGGGTAGTACGAGAGCAGCTAACCGTTTGTGAACGAGAACTTCAGGTGTTGCGCCATGAATACTCCCAAATTTCCCAACAACTCTCTCCTTATGAACAGTTGCTCGAACAACGGGGACAACTAGCCGCACAACTAGAAGCCACCGATGAAGTTTATGACCGACTCTATGAAGTATCTGAGGAAAAGAAAGAACTGCAACAATCCCTTACTATTCGTGCTTATGGGGTAGAGTTACACGCAGAACTCAGGCAACTCGACCTCCGAGTCCAACAGCTCAACTACGATGAACAAACCCATGCAATAGCACGGGGGGAAGTTGACCGCTGGCGCTGGGCTGAAATCCACTCGGCTAAGCTAGAAGAAGCAAGACGGCGTCAGAAAAAAATTGATGCCCAGAAACCACAGCTGCTTCGAAAGCTGGATAGTCTTCAAGGCTCAGTGCATCAGTTACAAACCAATTCCCCGTTGAAGCAGCAATTGGATCAGCTGGATCGATACATAGCTGAGATTGGCTATAACTTGGATGCTCATAATCAGGTTAGAGCCTCGTTGCGTCAAGCCCAATCTTGGCAACTGCGTTATCAGGAATTACAAACCGCCCAAGAGCAAAATCCCCAAGTCGGTCAACGCTTGGCAAGCCTAACTCAAAGCCTCCAGAGCAGACGCTCTAATCTCAAGGAGGTTAATACACAAATTGAGGACATTGTCAAGCAAATGGAACAAAGTCCTGATGTCACTAGGGACATCCAAGCCTTAGAACATCGGATGAAGCAGCGCCGACAGCAAATGGATAAACAACTATCCCAGCAGGGGCGTCTCCAACAACGGTTGCAGCAACTGGAATCCCTACAAAGTCAGTATCAACAGCAACTCGAAAAGCTCCAACAACTCCAGCGGCAATATCGGGTGCATCAGGAATTAGCGATCGCATTTGGCAAAAATGGCATCCAGGCACTCATGATAGAGAATATTTTGCCTCAACTAGAAGCCCAAAGCAATCAAATTTTGACTAGACTGACTGGGAATCAGTTACACATCCAAATTGTTACCCAAAAGGCCGGGAGTCGGTCTTCTAAGAAAAAAACCAAACTGATTGATACCTTAGATATTTTAATTGCTGATGCTAGTGGTACTCGACCTTATGAAACCTATTCCGGTGGTGAAGCATTCCGGATTAATTTTGCCATTCGTCTGGCATTAGCACAACTGTTGGCCCAACGCTCAGGCACATCCTTACAAATGTTGATTGTCGATGAGGGGTTTGGCACCCAAGATGCCGAGGGGTGTGAGCGATTGATTGCAGCAATTAATGCGATCGCATCCGATTTTGCTTGTATTTTAACCGTGACTCATATGCCTCAGTTTAAAGAAGCCTTTCAGACCAGGATTGAAGTATCTAAGACATCCCTTGGCTCTCATTTAAGTTTATCGATGTGATTAAGGGTAATATTTGTAGCAAAGGGAGTAGGGAGTAGGGAGTAGGGAACAGGGAACAGGGAGTAGGGAGTAGGGAGTAGGGAGTAGGGAATAGGGAATATGGCATCAAGAATGATAACAATTACTAAAATGATTGCTGATTGCTGAACGCGCACGCGTGCGCGTAGCGCTTAAGCTGACGGCTGACGGCTGACGGCTGACGGCTGACGGCTGATAACCCTACAAAATCAACTCCATTGCTGTTTTTATAATTTCCTCGCGCTCCACCATTTTAGCAATTTCTTCAGGTTCATAACTTCCTTCAAATGCTTCTAATGAAGCGCGGTCTAGTGCGGATTGATAGGCATCTTCTAAAGTTTCTAATAATTCCTCTTCAGTTAGATAAGTTCCTTGAGCCTTGTGGCGCTGATTAGTTCGTTGAATTTGTTTAACAGAATTACGTATTGATACTTCCCAAGATTTAGTCGTCCGTTTTTCAGCAGCTTTTTTAATTAGATGTAACAGCAGAATAATTCCGTAGCTAAATAGTTTATTCAGTTTATCCGATTTGCTCATCTCCTCCAATTCTTCAATCAGTTCCAGGGCTTCAGGGATTTTGCCTTCGTAGAGTAATTCCTTTAGAGTCATTAATTCTTCCATTGGCTATTCTTCCTCCGCTTTTTAATTGACCCGTCGCGACTAATACCGAAATAACCAAAGATATAGCAATCGAAGTAAAGCTTAAGACATATTTCTGCTCCCTGCTCCCTACTCCCTGCTCCCTACTCCCCTTAACCCATA
>NZ_JAAHHS010000307.1 GCF_010692395.1 Moorena sp. SIO3H5 | reverse complement strand
TGGTGAATTCTTAATTCTCAATTCTCAATTCTCAATTCTTAATTCTCAATTATCAATTCTTAATTCTTAATTCCAAAATAATGTTAATGCTCCATTGACCAACAACCCAGGCTTTCACTAACAGAAAATTCCTATTTACAAGACCTGGACGATGGTGTTGTAAAGGAGTCTATTCTGTTGCGCCTGCGAGCTGATCTAGATTTGAACTTGCAGTCTTTATCCTCTTGTGAGTTTTGGTTTTCAGTGGCTGCTGCTGCTGGAACGGATTCTTTCCCTGAGTTTTCATTAGCTGACTGTTCCGAAATCGAGTTTTCATTAGTAGCTTGAGCTGGCTTGACTGGAACAGCTGTAGTATTAGTATTTTCCTGAGTAGTATTTTCCTGAGTAGGAGTATTGTCCCGTACTGGTACTAACAACCTCCTGGGTTTAGGAGTATTTTCCTGAGTAGGAGTATTTTGCTGTACAGGTACTGCTCTAGGTCTAGGAGTATTTTCCTGAGTAGGAGTATTCTCCCGCACTGGTACTCTGACCCTTGTGGGTTTAGGAGTATTTTCCTGAGTAGGAGTATTCTCCCGCACTGGTACTCTGACCCTTGTGGGTTTAGGAGTAGAGTCTTGGCTAGAGGTATTGTCCCGCACTGGCACTGATATTGTTCTGGGTCTAGTGTTGGAATTTTCCCTAGCACTATTCGGTTTTACTGGAACTGATACTGTCCTATTGTTATCGGTATTGTTATCGGTAGAGTTATTATTAGCAGAGTTATTCCTAGGAGTTTCTGGCTTAGGCACTGCTATTACTGGATTGTTGGCAGCAGCGTTTTCCCCACTAACAGTATTTGGCTTTGCTGGAACTGGCTGGTTAGCGGTTTCTTGGAAAACCGCTAGACTAGGACAGTCGCCTTTGTCATAGTCAAAGGCTACCTTGACCTGGTAAGGTTTTGTTGTGCCACTTTGGTTGTTAAACTTGCGGAACTGAATATCTTCCAGTGCTTGCTGATTTAAAATGCCGTACCCTGCACTCTGAATCAGCTGTGCATTAGTCACTTCACCATTAGCACCTACTAAAATTCCGAAGACGGTTGTGCCTTCTAGTTTTTTAATACAAGCGTCTTTCGGATAAGTAGCACTAACTGTTATTGCTTCTGGTATTACTTCTTTTTTGGGTAAGGTATCCTTTACCAAAGCCATCCATTCCACCAGGTTTTTCCTAGCTTCCTCATCACTGGTATTGGCTACATCTTTTCTCAGTTGCTTCCGCCGCATCCGCACTTGAGCTACTAAATTGTTCTGACGTTGTCGTGCGATAGCAACCGCACTAGGGGGTGCTGGTTTACTAGGCTCAGAAGGAGGAGGGGTGATGGAAAATTGTGGTTTCGGAGCAGGTGGAGTAACGGATACCGGTGGCTGTTGGTTAGGAACCTCTAATGGATCAGGAATCTGGTTGGTAGAATTCCCAAATACTGGCAAGGAACCGGTCTGGAAGGAACCTGGATTCAAAGACTCTGTATCGAATTTGAACTGAGGTCGCGGTGGTGGGGCTGGTAGTGCTGTCGCTGGTCTTGGTGGTAGCTTGATCGGGAAAGACCCTCTGGTAAGAATTGGTCTTTTGCGATTTAGCAGTGGTAAAGGATACTTACCAATTGTGGGTAAGGGTTTTATCGGTACAGCAGATCTCAGAGGTGGGGGTGTGGGAATTTTCTTCAGGGACTCTAGAGAAGGTAGCGGTGGTGGAGGGGGTGGGAAAGCACTAAATAACGAAGGGATGGAGGGATTGGCCGGAGTCTTGGCATTTGGTAGAGCTGGCAGAGT
This sequence comes from Moorena sp. SIO3H5, assembly GCF_010692395.1. Lineage (GTDB taxonomy): Bacteria > Cyanobacteriota > Cyanobacteriia > Cyanobacteriales > Coleofasciculaceae > Moorena. Next base: position 7,615 of record NZ_JAAHHS010000307.1, on the reverse strand, counting down.
TAGTGGAGGTGCAGCCGACTTGGGCACACGGTTGAGTTGTTGAGGGCTTAACTCCAACACTTGCACCATTGATTCTTCCTTAGGCTTTTGATTCTTCAACAAATCACCTAAGATAGGTACGAGTAGCATATGAACCCCCAGAGAAGCGGTAACAGAAATCACTAGGGGGTGACTCAGCATTTCTGGGACGTTTTTAATTAAAGAAGCATCAGACATGGCAGTTATTGTTGACGTATTTCCATCGTTGCTAATAAGCTCTCGGCTGAGGAGATGCTTATTCAATTAAGTCTTGGCAAATCAGAGTGAGTGATCGTGCTGGGGCTAGCTATAACAACTATTTTGACAACTACATCGATGGCTGAAACATTGCTATCTATTGGTTTGCTATCTATTGGTTTACCTTAACAATTAGCAGAGAAAAATAGGGTAATGCCAAGTTAGGGCGATCGCATAAATTACGATAAATCACCTGCTCCGGTAGAGTTGCTCGTTCTACCACATAGGCATTTTCCAACAACTGATGTCGATGCAGCACTTGCCACACCTGCTGATAAACTGAACTGACTTTGAGCAAGACTACTACATCTGCCCAAGTCAAAACCTTTTCCAGTTCCTCCACATTATAGAGAGCTGGTAGCACTACCAGGCGCTGATCACGAATGGTCAAGGGTAATCCCAAAACCGATGCTGTAGCCATGGGGGAAGATACCCCTGGTACAGTTTGAATCAGGCTTTGAGGATGTAACTGTTGTAGCCTCTGTGCCAAATAGGTAAATGTGCTGTAAAAACTCACATCTCCTTCGCACACAAATGCTACATCTTGCCCTAATCCTAGATAATTCCAGACTTGCTCAGCAGCAAGTTGCCATGCTTGGGTCAAGATAGCGGTATCCTGCACATATGGAAATGTCAAGGGTAACTGCACCTGATGATTCTCCAACCATTGAGCGACAATCTGTTGAGCTATTCCTGGTTTTCCACGGACTCCAGTAGGAAAGGCTACTACTGGTGCCTGTTTCAATATACGTAGTGCTTTGAGGGTGATCAGGTCAGGATCCCCAGGTCCAACGCTAATACCATAAAGTGTACCTAGTTTCACAAAAGTTTATAATTATTTACAAAATTTAAAATTACCACCGATGCCATTACCAACTGTTATTTTACCGGGCTATTTTGCTAGCGCTAGTGAATACCGTGATTTAGAACAATCACTACAACAGCTAGGGATTGCCGCAACTACTGTCCCAATACGCCAACAGGATTGGTTTCCTACCCTCGGTGGTCGCTCTGTGGTGCCAATCTTGCGAAAAATCGACCAAGCTGTTAAACAGCAGTTGGAGAAGCATAACACGTCAGAGATTAATTTAATCGGTCACTCTGCTGGTGGCTGGATTGCCAGGATATATCTAGGAGAAAAGCCTTACACGATTCATGGAGATGTTACTGATGACTCGGTAGGGTTATGGAATGCTCATTCCTATATCTCTACTTTAGTGACTCTGGGTACACCCCACCTCAGTCAGGAACGTTGGACTAAACGCAATCTTGATTTTGTGAATGATAACTATCCAGGGGCCTTTCACCAAGATGTCCATTATATTTGTGTCGCTGGTAAGGCTATTTATGGTAAGCGACGTTTAGGCAGCTGGTTGGCTTACAACAGTTACAAGCTCACTTGTGGAGAAGGGAATTGCTGGGGAGATGGGATTACTCCGATTACTGCTGCTCATTTGGCTGGAGCGACTAATATTACTCTTGATGAGGTGCTGCATTCTCCTAGGAGGAAGGGGCTTTGGTATGGTTCACCTGAGGTCAGGGAGGCTTGGGTGAAGTATTTGTAGGGTTTGGATCTAGGTTGTGAAATAGGATTGATGGGAGTAGGGAACAGGGAACAGGGAACAGGCAAGAGGCAAGAGGCAAGAGGCAAGAGGCAAGAGTTGAAGTAGAGTGCGTTAGGGGCGGGCGAGCCATGATTTTCCCCCTCTTCGCGCCTTGTTGAAATAGCCCGCACCGTAACGCACCATCAGGTCAAACAGCTTTTAGCAGATGCACCCTATCTAGAACTTAATGCGATTAGCCCGAAGGGCGTTGGCTAGCGATCGCAATGGTAGAAGTGGGTTTCAGCTACAACAACCTATCCCTGGATGTCTGTACGAAACAGTCTGTAAGTTAATAAACACAATCAATAGGGGTTTATTAAGAATTATTACCAATTTATTGACAATAAATGCTTATTATAATAATGCACTACCACTAAACTTCCCTAGTATACGTGCGATCGCTTTTAGCGGAAGCTTTGCTTCATCGCTTAGCGTGGCCTATGACCAATCGCCTTTGGCTGTGCGTAACGCATCCCAGGAGTGGGACAGTAGCAGGGTTGTGATGAAGCCTATGTGCCCAAGCAAATTTATTCCTACGAAAGTATTTCCAGAATCTTGATTTATTGGTTTTAATTTATACTAGAAAGCGATACATAATTTACTTCAATTAAAATAAATTGTGATAATTTTTGTTCCCTACTTCCTGTTCCCTTTTCTATATATGATTATCGCTGATGGAAGCTAATGAAGTTCTGAAACGATATGCAGCAGGAGAACGGGATTTCCGCAGGGTAAATCTTAGGGGTCAATCGTTTCAGGGGAAAAACCTTTCAGAGGCAGATTTTAGTGAAGCGGATATTCGAGGAACGAATTTTAAGAATGCTACTCTAACCGGAACTAAGTTTTGTAAAGCGAAGGCAGGATTACAGAAACGGTGGGTAATTGTTCTTTTGTTGGTTTCATGGGTAATCTCAGGACTATCAGGAATTCTTTCTTCATTTTCTGGGTCATTAGTAGCATTAATGTTTGAATCTAGCGACGTAATATCGCAAGTTTCCGGCTGGATAGCACTGGTTGTAATAATTGTTTTATTTGCTGTTATCCTTCATCAAGGTATCGGAGTAGCCACAGCCATAGCCGGAGCTATAGCCGTACCCTTCACTGTAGCTGGAGCCTTCGCTATAGCCTTTGCTATAGCCGTAGCCGGAGCCTTTACTATAGCTATAGCCGTAGCTGTAGCTGGAGCCATAGCCGGAGCCATAGCCATAGCCGTAGTCATAGCCATAGCCGTAGCCTTTGCCATACAAGGAGCCTCCGTTGCACCCTTCGCCGGAGCCTTAGCCGTATCCGTAGCCTTCATCTTATTTAGCACTTACCTGGGCTGGCGTGCTCTAAAAGGGGACCCCAGAGATGCTTGGATTCGTAGTATTGCTATTGTTTTTGCTGCCACAAGAGGAACTAGTTTTCACAAAGCCGATTTAACCGATGCTGATTTTACGGGAGCTATTCTTAAAAGTACAGACTTAAGAGAGGCTACTCTTACTCGTACGTGTTGGCAAAATACGATTAAACTTGACCAAGCTAGACCAGGAACAAGCTACCTTCAATATGAAAACATTAGACAATTGCTTCTCACGGGAGAAGGACAAGATAAAAACTTTTATCGCCTCGACTTAAGAGGTATTAATTTAAAGGGAGCTAATCTACAAGATGCTAGCTTCATCGCAACAGATTTAAACCGGGCTAACTTACAAAATACTAATTTATCCAGAGCTAAGTTAGTTCAAACATTACTAGAAGGAGCAGATTTAACCAGAGCAACATTAACGGGAGCATATATCGAAGATTGGGCAATCAGCAATACTACTAAATTAGTTGAAATTAAATGCGATTATATTTTTCTAAAACTACCGACTAAAAATTCTCCAGACCCTAAACGTCGTCCTGCTGACCAAGAGAGAAATTTTCAACCAGGGGAATTTGCTAAGTTAGCTCAGAAAATTCCCAATACTGTCGATTTAATTTTTAAAGATGGTATCGACTGGCAGACTTTACTGAAAACGTTTCAAGAGCTTCGAGTTCGAGTAGAAAGCGAAACAGGAGAGCTACCAGTCATACAGACAATAGAAAATAAAGGCGATGGTGCTTTTGTTATTCGTGTCAAAGTTCCTGAGGAGGTTGATGAAGCTGAATACGAGCGGAAGTTTTGGGCGAAATACAATCCAATGTTAGAGGCTAAAGATGAAAAAATAAAGCTTTATTCTGAACAAATAGAATTTATACGTAAAGACAATACTAAATTAATAGGAATTATAGAAACAATGGCAGAGAAAGAAACTACTAAATATGACCAGCGTGGTGCCAATATTAACATTGGAAGCTATGTTGACACAGCTCAGTCTGGTAGTCGTCAGCAAGGCTATGCTAATCAAAATAACTACGAGGAAGGTGACAAAAATCTAGCTGAAGCAGCTGAAATCCAGCAATTACTAGAGCAACTAGAGAAAACCAACCCTACTGCCACAGAAGCAGAGCAAGAAGCCTTTGTCAGTGCAGCCATTACACCAACCAAGAAAGAAAGGCTAATTAATGCTCTCAAAGAAGGTGGTCAAGGAGCAATTGAAGAATTCCTTGATAACCCATATTTGAATGTAGCAATTAGAATTATTGAAGGGTGGAGAAACCCTTAATTTTACAGGTTACGATAGTACTGATAACTCCTGCCCTTACCAGATTTTCCCCAGCTTCAGCACGAAACCGGGCAGCACCGACTCATCTCCCTTTACCGTAGCAGGATTGTCCAACTGCTCCACTTCCCTACCAGGACGGTAAATATACACCCGACGATTATTGGGGTCAATCAACCACCCCAACCTCGCGCCATTGTCGATGTACTCTTCCATCTTGTCCTTGAGGTCTTTGACGCTATCACTGGGGGAACGCAATTCAATCACAAAATCTGGGCATAGAGGAGCAAATTTTTCCTGTTGTTGAGGTGTTAGGGCTTCCCATCTTTCTAAGGTTACCCAAGAGGCATCAGGGGAGCGCTCTGCACCATTGGGAAGCTTAAAACCAGCAGATGAGTCAAAACCCTTGCCTGTGCCATCTTGTTCTACCCAACTCCACAACTGACCATTGAGACTGAAATTTCGACCTCCGGTTCCACTGCCTGTTGGGGGCATAATAATTATTTCTCCCTCTGACGTGCGTTCAATCCGTAAATCTCGATTAATCTGACAAAATTCAAAAAACTGGTCATCATCCATGTCCAATGCTGGGGGCATCCTCAGCACAATCGGATTAGTTTCAACAGCTGTGGTGGCTACTGTCATGACTTAGCTACTTCCCGCACAAAAGAGTTTCTTCTATTTTAATTAGTGGTACTTATGTATCCCATCGGTTTGGTACTGGTGGGGTTTTGTTTGGTGCGTTCGCTAGCCAACGTCCTTTGGGCTAATCGCGTAGCATCCCAATGGTAGAAGTGGGTTTCAGCTACAACAACCTATCCCTGGATGTCTGTACGAAATAGTCTATAGGTTAATCAACACACTAAACCAGGGTTTATTAAGAATTATTACCTTTTTATTGACAAAAACGGCTTTTTATAATAAAAAACTACAACGAAAATTCCCTCGTATAGGTGCGTTCGCTAGCCAACGCCCTTTGGGCTAATCGCGCCCCGCGTGACCGTAGGTCAATCCCGTAGCGTGGCCTAAGCCCCATCGCTTTTAGCGCAGCGAAACTAATTGCAGGGGGCAGGAAGGTAGCAGGGTTGTGAGGGTAGTGTAGTAGCCATAATTTAAGGATTTAAGGTTGGAATAATGGTGATTTTAATCGAGTAAAAAAGGTACCCTCAGGGGTACTGCAACCCTCCTAAAATGAAAACTATGATAAAAGCATGGTTCTAAAAGCAAACATGCCAAAAAATGGAGGCAAAATCATGAGCAATGGAAGTGTTATCAACGCGATCAAAGTATTAACAACGATTGATTGTGAAACCTTGCTGGAACTTTATCCCAATGCTAGTAAAAATATAAATGCCCCAACAGGTATTAACCCGACCAATCTTCGGAAAAGCATATATATGGTAACCAAAGATTCCGATGAAATGAATGGTCAGGCAAGTCCCGAACTGAACATAAAAGCAGATCAAGGAGATACAATACATTGGAGGGCAACAAGCTTATCCCTTGATTCCGACTTGAGCGCAGAGTTCTACGAATTCCGGTACACTGGAGGTAATCGAAACGTAATTACACCTCCATTTCATGTTGGAAATGGTTACTGGCTAGCAAATGTGATAGTTAACCAAGGATTCATCACATATGATTGGAAGTTTAAAATATTAGATCGACGTGGACAAGTCTTAGGTTACTTCTACTGGGATCCAAAGATAACAGTCGTAAGCTAACGATCGACTTCTTCATTACTTAATCTGGAAGTAGCCAGACTTCTTGAGTCTTTTCTCTGAGAGCTGGAGGTAAAAATCTCTAGGAGAATTGGTGTCCCCTTCCCAATAACTAGTTCAGATCTGACACGTTCTCCCCCGTTAACCCTTACGGGATCACGGGGGGATTCTTAAATAAATAAGCAAAATTGAATCCAATCTTACTATTTAAGTACGCACTTTACGTACTGACTATTTCCTAATTATTCGGTAATCAATAAACCGATATTTATTAATAACAATTAACCAAATATAAATTACAAGAACAAAGTACAATTATGTCACAATTAATTCTATTCAACACCATCAAAGTATTGACAGTAATTGATTGCGAAACTTTGCTAGAACTTTATCCTAATCCTAGCACATCGATGAGTAATCCAACAAGTATTAGCCAGACCAATCTTAATAAAACCATATATACGGTTACTAAAGATATCGACACAATGACTGGTAAACCAGGTTCAGAGCTGAACATCCGAACAGATGTACAAGATAAAGATATATTAAATCTAATAAAATGGAGGGTAACAAGCTTATCTTTAGATACAGACTTGGAAGCAGAATTCTACGAAGTTCGAGCCATAAATTGTTCTGAAAGCCTAATTTACTCACCAAGAAAAGTAGAAAGTGGACAAAGTAGTTACTGGCTTTCAATATTTATAGGTTCAGGAAAAGTCATATATGATTGGAAACTTAAGATATCTGATCGATTTGGAAATATCCTAGGTTGCTTATCTTCTCAATAATTCAGGATAAACTCGCCGCAAACAATAAATATAACTAAGTGCGATAAAGCGTTGGTTAATAATGAAATAATTTTAGCAGTTTTGTGGAACAGGTAGAATGCCTGTTCCTAGAATGATATGTCAGCCGTCAGCCGTGGGCGTAGGGCATTAGCTGAATGCTGATAGCTTAATGATTATCCCATGTGTAGTAGGGATTTGTTTTTGCGATCGCGCCCCGCGTGACCGTAGGTCAATCGCCTAGGGTGACCGTAGGTCAATCGCCTAGGGTGACCGTAGGTCAATCGCACTACCAAAATCTACCCATGTTGATTACGGATTGATGTTTGCGTTCGCGTAGCGTGACCGTAGGTCAATCGCATTTCTATCAAACTCTATAGGTAATCTTCTCAAGACCAATATCAGATCAGCATCATAGCAATTGTACCCATTAATGGAAGTCAAAAGGTGAATCTCCCTGGATAGGCTTTGCCAACTAGGGGAATGAGCTGAGATTAGTTAGTGTTAGGCTCTTAGTTTCGATAATTACTCTTACCGGGATTACCCTGAGGGAAGCCTGGGAGCTTGATTGTTTTAGGGATTAGGGACTGAGGCCGTTGGCA
>NZ_JAAHHS010000306.1 GCF_010692395.1 Moorena sp. SIO3H5 | reverse complement strand
CTAAAAACCATAAATTTGTACCTCACAAGTCGTATAATTGCTATAGCTTAAAGTTAGCTTAAAGTATTTCACCCAATTTAAAGATTATATGTAAAGTAGTAATGCTATAATAACCAGCGTCAGAGATTAGTGAATGAGTAGTCTTTGGATAAACTATCGGTTGACTTAGCAAGACTATGATCGAAAACGCAACAGCTCGTGAAGTATTCCAGGCGGCTTACGACAACCGCTACACCTGGGACGACGATTTTCCTGGTTACAAAGCTGACTTGGAAATTAAGCAAGGTGATGAAGTATACACTGGTCAAGTTCGCATTAATGGTGATCACAGTGTTGACGTCAGTGGGTTTGATGATGAAAAGGTCAAAGAAAGTGTCTATAACCAGATGCGGGATATTGTGACCCACCGTAAGCGGTCATCCTTTGAAAAAGCCCATGGTAAAAACCAATTTAGCTTTGGTGAAAACGATTCTACTGGTGCAGTGGAAATTTTTGTCAAGGGTGATGCTATGGGCTCTAACTATAAAGTCCGAGGGCAGGAAATTTGTCATGTCAGTCGGGTTATGGGTCCGATGGCTTTTACAATTAATACCAACGATAGCCTAGATACAGGAGAAGGGTATATTTCCTCAGGCTACAATGCCATTTTTCGCAATGCCAAAACTGGTGATTTGATGGCTAAACGAGAGTTTGAAGACAGCTTTGATAAAGTTGGTGATTATTATATTATGACTCGTCAAGTGGTTTATGCCATTGAGGAAAAAGGGCGGACAGCTACTGAATTCAACTTTTCTAATATCAAGTTACTCGAACCAGCTTTGGTTTAAGCTTTGATTGTCAGCTATCAGCTATCAGCTATCAGCTATCAGCTATCAGCTATCAGCTATCAGCTATCAGCTATCAGCTATCAGCTATCAGCTATCAGCCTTGGCCTTTGGCCAAGGGAAAATCCCCAGACTTTCAATTCTGATTAATCTCGAACTATTGAATTCTACCGTTCGCGTAGCGTGGCCATAGGCCTGCATAGGTTGATTTTAAGCTGTTAGCCTGGCGTGAGCTAAAAGCTGACGGCTGACAACTGACGGCTGACAGCTGACGGCTGAACGCGCACGCGTGCGCTACGCGCATATGCTTACCTTTTATTTAAGGGGCGAGAGTTCAAAGATAACGATCGCAAAACTCTAATGCCACAGATACATGGCTAGTTTGCTCGGGATAATCAACAACTGGGCGAGTAATGATAACTAGGGAGATGCCTAACTCAGTAGCTACCGCTCGTTTGATATCTTCTCCCCCAGCAATCCCAGATGCCTTGGTGACAACCATAGAGATGTCCCAATGATGCCAGAGTGCCTTTTCCAAATCAGCTGGTACCGGAGGACGCAGGGCAATAATTCGATTTGGGCTAAATCCAGAAGCGATCGCTAAATCGATGGCAGTAACACTCGGCAGAATCCTGGCGTATAGGGTTGACTGGTCTTGCCAGCCACGGAATAAGGGTAAATGTTTGTAACCGATGGTCAGTAATACCCGCTGCTGATGGAGATACTTACCAGCAATCAGGTCTTGGAAACTATTGAGATAAATGATTGGTGAATTGTCTAGTTCAGAACTTACCTGAGAATTTAGCTGTTGCCGTTCAAAACGTAGGTAAGGTATATGCCGAGCACAAGCAGCTGAAATCGCTATTTGGGAAATTTCCACCGCATAGGGGTGAGAGGCATCTAGGATCGCTACAATACCATGCTTCTCCAAAAACTGCTCTAGCTCATTTGTATCTAAACGTCCGACTCGAACCCTTAAATTTGGGGTTTCGGGATAGAGAGATTTAGCCGCTGTTGTGGTAACGGTTACTGTACAGGGCATACCCCTGGATGCGATCGCATTTGCCAGAGTCACACTTTCCGTTGTTCCACCAATCAGCCAAATACGGCCACTGCTATCTAGCACTTTGACACTCCCCGCTTTAAAAAGACGGGGATTCCTAGATCTACGACCGGCCTTAAACCTCCGTGTCCAAATGGCAATATCTAAACCATTATCCCGTCAAGACCAAGAATCTAGTTTAGTTCACGAAAGACCCAGCGGGCTAGTCTCCTTAGGCGTTTAGTTACTTATTGGAAAGTGCATGTGCATAGTCCGTTACTTTCCCGTTTCACTTGGTTTCAGCGTGCCCCGCCGTACCATTTTTCTCTCAAGTTGTGTCTTGCTGGGTTCACACACCAATTGTTGGTTGATGATTGGGTTTTTAAGGAGGATTTTCCCTACCCTCCGGGCATTACTTCTTTAAGGTCAAACAATTGCGGGTCTCTCTCCCGGTTGTGCCTCGGTTTTTCAGCCTGTACCCATATCTATATAATACTCTAGCACTAGGTAAGTGTCAACCTTTTTAGCGAAGTTGTATCTAGGCGACTTTAGTCGCTAGCTGGCTTTCATCCCGGAGACGAAACCTTAGAATAGTGCAGCCTTACAACAAAACCTGTCACCTTTAATGCATAGCCTACCAACTATAAAGGCTGCACTATTCTTGCGGTAACTTCTGACCCGGTTTAAAAACGCGGGGCTGAAAGCCTTGGGAATTCCGTAATGCCTAACTAGACACTTTCGTGGAGGTTTGTCTAGTCTTGTATAACATTTAACCACTAAACTTCTACTCCTATCTGCCCTTAAGGGCTTTAGTAAAGTTTTTGCGATAGGACTTATTAGCAACGATTAAAGCTGGCCACAACAGTGACAATGCTATCCGATTGGTTAAGCTGCGGCTGAAGTCAGTGCGCTCAAACCCCCTCCAGAATTTCCACACGCCATAGCCATAGACTACCAGTAACCCGAAGACAATTAAGTTAGCCATTCATCAAAAATCTTGCGATATTTGGAAACCCCGTCTCAAGTAAGATAGGCGTCTCGCCTGACAGGGAGGAGAAGCGAGCCCAAGGTGTGGTTTTAACTACCCTCGATCAATCTGGGTAGAAGACATTTGGTTATTGTTACATGGTTTTTCACCTCCGGTGCTTTTTATAAGATAATTTTCATATTAATGATAATTTTACCTGATCAAGCCAGTGTTAGACCATGACCTCTATACCATAAGTGTGTAGGTTAATCAACCGGTGCGCGCTGGTTAGCGCACCTACGAATTGATTCGGATTACAGCTCAAAGTAGCATTGATCCATATCCAGTTTATCTAGTCTTCATTTGTGGTGTGACCCTTAGGAGTTAAAGACTAGCCAAACTCAGTAGTGATCATTACCTGAATGAAGAAGCAGCGGGTTAACGCGCGATCTTTCTTCTGAGCTCGGAGAAAACTTGGCGACACCAATGTCGTTAGTTATAGTTCCGCCAGTCTTTGTCGAAAGCACTCTTTGATGACTCACTATCGACGCTAGCATGCCAAAATCACGGTTTTGAGATCAAGTCACTGTTTGTGGAGGTTAGTACTTCACTAAAAAAAGCCCATAACAAGACAAATGAACGTAGACAAGATGATCAAACCCCTTAACGGGTTAAAAGAGGAGGAATTATGCGAGCAGTGCTGATGGCTGGTGGTTCAGGAACACGGCTGAGACCGTTGACCTGTGATCTGCCCAAGCCCATGGTGCCAATCCTGAATCGACCCATTGCTGAACATATCGTTAATCTACTCAAACGGCACAATATCAATGAGGTCATTGCCACTCTGTACTATCTCCCAGATGTCATGCGGGACTACTTCCAAGACGGCAGTGACTTTGGGGTAAAGATGACCTATGCGGTAGAAGAAGAACAGCCTCTGGGGACTGCAGGTTGTGTTAAAAATATTTCCGAATTACTGAATGAAACCTTTTTAGTCATTAGTGGCGATAGCATCACTGACTTTGATTTGACTGCTGCGATTGAATTTCATAAAGCTAAGAAATCAAAGGCGACATTAATCCTAACTCGCGTTCCCAATCCCGTTGAGTTCGGGGTGGTGATCACCGATAAGGAAATGCGCATCCGCCGATTTTTGGAAAAACCTTCAACCTCAGAAATTTTTTCCGATACCGTTAACACTGGCACTTACATTCTCGAACCATCGGTTCTAGAGTACCTGCCATCCAATGAGGAATGTGACTTTTCTAAAGACCTGTTTCCCAAACTGCTTGAGAAAGATGAGCCAATGTATGGCTATGTAGCTGAGGGATATTGGTGTGATGTCGGTCACCTGGAGGCTTACCGAGAAGCCCAGTATGACGGCTTAATGAATAAGGTCACACTAGACTTTGCTTACCCAGAACAATCCTCAGGAATGTGGGTGGGACAAAATACCTATATCGACCCTACTGCCAAGATTGAAACCCCAGTACTAATTGGTAGCAACTGCCGGATTGGGCCAAACGCCCACATCGAAGCAGGCACAGTAATTGGGGATAATGTTACCGTCTCTGCCCACGCTCACCTGAAACGACCGATTATTTGGAATGGAGCGTTGATTGGTGAAGAGGTTAATCTGAGTGCCTGCACCATTTCCAGGGGAACCCGGGTAGATCGTCGTGCTCAGGTTTTGGAAAGTGCTGTTGTCGGTTCCCTGTCTAAAGTCGGAGAAGAAGCTCAAATTAGCCCCACTGTAAGGGTTTGGCCAAATAAAACTATAGAATCAGGTGCAACATTGAATATCAATTTAATTTGGGGCAACACTGCCCAACGGAATCTTTTTGGTCAGCGGGGTGTCCAAGGCTTAGCCAACATCGATATTACTCCCGAATTTGCCGTTAAGTTGGGAGCCGCTTATGGGTCTACCTTAAAACTAGGCTCCCAAGTATCACTCTCCCGTGACCAGCGTAGTATCTGTCGCATGGTGACCCGGTCTTTGATTGGGGGATTGATGTCTGTAGGTATTGATGTCCAGAACCTAGATGCAACCGCAATTCCTGTAGCTCGCACCGTCGTACCAACCCTAGGGGTTGAGGGAGGTATCCATGTGCGCGTGCATCCTGACCGACCAGATCATATCCTGATCGAAGTTATTGATGCCAAGGGAATTAATGTCAGCAAGGGTAAAGAGAAAAAAATTGAGGGGGCTTACTTTAAAGAAGACCTAAGACGAGTCCAGATCAATGATATCGGTAATGTTAACTACCCGATCCAGTTAATCGATATCTACGGTACTGCTTTTGAGAAGCATCTCAATGTAGAGGCAATTCGCAACAGTAGTGCTAAGGTAGTTATTGACTATGCTTATGCCGTTTCTGGTGCGGTGTTACCCCAACTGTTAGCGAAATTTGGGGCTGATGCAGTAGTCCTCAATGCCAGTTTGAAACAAACAGCTATCTCCACAGAAGAACGAGAGAGTTTGCTTAATCAGCTGGGTCAGGTGGTCGAGGCTCTAAAAGCTAATTTTGGCGTGCAGGTCTCTGCTAATGGGGAACAGCTGATTTTGGTGGATGAATCCGGAATCTCGATTCGAGGTGAGATATTGACTGCACTGATGGTCAATATTATGTTAACCTCCAATCCCAGGGGAACTGTGGTGGTTCCAGTCCAGACATCAAGTGCGGTGGAACAAATTGCCCGACGCCATGATGGCAAGGTGATCCGCACAAAATCTAACCCCACAGCACTGATGGAAGCTTCTCAAAGCAACCCCAATGTGGTCTTGGGAGGAAGTTGGGACATGGGCTTTATTTTCCCCCAACTACATCCAGGCTTTGATGCCATGTTTGGAATCGCCAAGTTGATCGAGATGCTGACAGTCCAAGAGCGATCGCTTGCTGATATTCGTGCCGAACTCCCCCGCGTATGGTACAAAACCGTTACTCTGCGCTGTCCTTGGACAGTTAAGGGTAGCTTGATGCGTCATCTGGTGGAAACCCATCCCAGTGAGCAGCTCGAACTTGTTGATGGCGTTAAAATTATCAACCCGCAAAATGATAACTGGGTGTTGATTTTACCCGATGCTGGCGAACCCTTAGTCCATATTTTTGCCAACAGCGATGACCGCGATTGGGTCGAGGAAAACCTCAAGCATTATCGCAACCATGTTCAGGAATTCGTTGAAAAAGAACAAGGTGTAGAAGCGCAACCTTCAGCCGTGTCATAAATCCGTGTCATAAATCCGATTGATCGGCTATTAACAGGTAAGCTATCAGCTTAAGCTGATAGCTTACACCAAAACTATTGGTACGCTTGTTCTATAATGAAGAGTCAACATTCAAAGAACAAGGGAGATAGGAGATGAACAGCTGCATTTTAATGGCACAAATTATTCAGGATCCAGAACTCCGTTACACTTCAGATAATCAGACACCCCTGACTCAGATGCTAGTACAATTCTCCGGTGTCAAGGCTGAGGACGCCCCATCCACCTTAAAAGTGGTAGGTTGGGGGGAATATTTGGCTAATGAAATTAAAACAAACTATTCCACAGGCGATCGCGTGGTGATTGAAGGTAGCTTAAGGATGAATCTGATTGAGCGACCAGAAGGATTCAAGGAAAAACGGGCAGAATTGACTGTTTCCCGGATTCACAAATTGGCAACAGATGATCACTTCGAGCCACAGGTCATGGCCTCGGATAGAACTTTCCAGCGTACCCCAGAACCATCCTCTCCCCAAACCTATGATAAGGTTGTATCGATGGATCAACATCGGATGTCGTCATCAGTTTCTTATCCTAGCAATACCGAACAAGATTTTGCTTATACCAGCACTGAACAAAATACTGAGCAAAGTTTTGAGTCTTCTTTTGGGTCTTCATCTCCTCAAAACCCAACCTCTGATAGCCCTAGTCATCAACACGATTTAGATGATATTCCCTTTTAGTTATTAGGAGCAAAGATTAAATTGTGTTTCAACTCCTTTACGTACTGATCTATGCCCTCCAGCCTTATCTAGACCTGATTTGCTTTTGTTTGGCTTGGGGGATAACGATGATTCTAGTTTGGAGCGTTTTGTCAGCAGTCCGAGAAAGTTTTGCTGTTGCCAAACGACTGCATCAAATTCCCTGTTCTAACTGTCAGTTTTTTACTGGTGATTATCGTCTTAAATGTACGGTGCATCCCTCGGTTGCTAATTCTGAGGCAGCAATTAATTGTATGGACTTTTGTGCAAAAAATAGTTACATGACAAGAGTTTAAAAGACTCGACAGTAAGGGCATTGGCTTGATCCTTGCTAGTGGGGAGGGAGCCTATATAGCAATCCTAAATTATTTATTTGTAAAATTCCTGGAATTGTAAAAAATTGGTGCCTTCTCCCTTCCCTTCTACTTCCTACTTTAAATAGCAATTCGTGTAGGAATTGATAGAATGTTTTTTCCCTGTTCCCTGTTCCCTGTTACCTTTGCTAAAGCAGACCATTTCTTTCACAAATCAGATAGGATTGCTATATATAGCAATCCTAATGAAAGCATGCGTGATGGATAACACAATTACTTACCTCACAACTGCTGACCTTGATTCCACCAGGGCGATCGTTTTAGCGCAAGCAAGCGGTCTAACTTATGATGCTTTTGATAAGCAAAACCCTGGTGAGTGTATTGAGGTGTCTCCACCGGATGGTTATGATTTTGTAGACTACTGGACTGGTGTTGATGCGATTTTTAATAAATACAAAACTGTTGAGTGTTATGGTCTAGTGTTTCGATATCAGCAGTCTCCTTACACTTATACATTTGCCTTTAGAGGTACTTCTTCGACAGAGGATATAATAGATAATTTTGGTGTTAATCATACAACATTTGTACCTTATAAAGAAGATGTTGTAATGCCATCTGAGCTCAGGGTTGAATCAGGTTTCTACCATATCTATTCCAATAGTGATGGGAACACACCCTCGATGCAGAATCAGGTGTTTGCCCTAGTTGATCAATATCAAGCATCTGAAAAACCGATCGATACTCTGTATATTACTGGCCATAGTTTAGGAGCTACACTGAGCACTTTATTCACACTTGATATGGCGTTGTCTAGACCAAATATCAAGTCTGTAAGCTACAACTATGCTTCCCCTCGTGTAGGCAACCAAGCATTTGTAGAATTTTATCAACAACAGGCACCTCAACAAAACCCTGAGACACGAACTATTCGTATCCAAAATGTTTATGATAAAGTTCCTTGTGTCCCATATAAACCTGAAAGATACCAGCATTTGCCCTATGCTTATCTAGTTTCATTTTATCGAGACAACTTAATGGGTAAATTTGAGATTATCGACAATCATCATCGCAAAAATTATAAAACCGTTTTGAATTGTGCCTTCGAGAGTGAAAGTGGCTTTTGTGATAAAACCTTTGACTACGGTCAGGGCAAAACGATGAAGTCGGTGACACCAGACCCTAGTACAGTCTGTACATATTGGTAGCTCTTGCTCTGGGGATGTATAGCGGTTTTCAATTTGGTAAGGTACAGAGTTTCTGGTTTTAGGGAGCAGGGAGCAGGGAGCAGGGAAAACAATCCTGTGTACCTGATAGTTATGCAAACGGCCGTATGCTTAGATCACTTTACTATCTCCTTAGCATCAACTTGGCGATAATAGTCTTCCATGTCTACATCAATTTCGTAACGATAGGCTGCTATATCTGCTAGCACCTCATCAAACAGAGGATTATTGGCATACATACCAGCAAATTCCATCCAACTTAAATGTGGGAAGGGGTCTCCCGCCGACAAAACAGACTGAGCGATAGCGAATCCGCATTAATTAACTTGGTATTCATAGCCATCAGCTCTAAAGATTGTTTGCAAATATTTGGGATGTACATCAAATCGCTGGCTGGGTAACAGCAACATAAAACTGGGACGATAACGAATAGCAATTCGCCCTGTGTACTGTCCAGCGTATTTTCCTTTTGGGATGTCAGCTTTAACAATGTCGCCCGAGGGAATCCAGTTAGTTTTAGTCTTCTGAATAGTTCCCAGCGAGTCGCATTCACTGCTTACGAATCCTAGCTCACTTGAGTCAAGAGCCAGTGCTAGTGGACGCTTACCAAACTCAAGCGGATGTCCATACCCTGACAGCGCAAATGTTATTTGATAAAGAAGACATTACTGGTGAAGAGCGGCGCTTGGGTAAGATAATTAACTTTGGCGTAATTTACGGCATGGGAGCACAACGGTTTGCTCGGGAAGCTAAGGTATCGGCAGCTCAAGGAAAAGAATTTATTGATCGATTGAATCAGCGCTATCCTCTAGTGTTTGCTTATTTAGAGGAAACTAAGAAAAAAGCGATCGCACAAGGCTATGTAGAAACTATACTCGGACGCCGTCGCTACTTTAGCTTTGGTGGTAACAGTCTTAAAAGGCTGCAAGGTAAGCCTCTCGATCAGATTGATCTCGATAAACTTAAGAGTATCAATCCTTATGATGCTGGGTCATTAAGAGCAGCAGCTAATTCCCCCATCCAAGGCTCTAGCGCTGATATAATCAAAATTGCCATGATTAAACTCTATCAAGAGTTACAGAAATATCAGGCGCGGTTGCTATTA